>JBLMXX010000020.1:0-3735 GCA_050257995.1 Acidobacteriota bacterium
TCTTGCCCCTATCGTCGAGAATGCCTCGCCTACGTGCTATGCTTTCGCCGCGATGCTGGGGTCGCGGTTCAAGCCGTTATCGGACTAGTACACCATCTCGCCCCGCACAAAAGCTGTCGTGCGCGGATCGGTGGGTGCCTCGAAAAACTGTTTCGCCTCCGCGATTTCAATCAGTCGCCCACCGAGCATCAGTCCCACGCGCTGCGCCAGCCGTTTGGCCTGGAAGACGTTATGCGTCACCAGGACGACTGTCGTGTGTCGCTCGCGGTTGTTCAGCGCCACAATCTCCTCGATCAGTCCGACATTGTACGGGTCCAGGTTGGCAGTCGGCTCGTCCAACAATAAGACATCCGGATTCACGACGAGCGCCCGCGCCAGCGCGACGCGCTGCATCTCGCCGCCGGACAGCTTGGTCGCCGGGGCGTTCGCCAGTTGTTCTAGTCCAACCCGCGTCAGCATTTCGTCCACCCGGCCATCCGAACGTTCCCCCCGCAGACCCAAGCCGTAAGTCACATTCGCGCGTACACTCGAGCGTAAAAGCACCGGACGCTGAAAGACCGTGATCACCTGCCGCCGGATGGCAATGGGCACGCTGCCGTTCAAAGATTGATCATGATAAATGATTTGTCCCGCACTAGGGGATTCCAGAAAATTTAGCAAGCGCAGCAGCGTGGACTTGCCCGCGCCGCTTGGTCCCACCAGCCCCAGGATCTCGCCGGACGCGATGTTCAGCCGCTCGATATCGAGCACGGTGCGCCCGGCATAGATTTGCTTTAGATTGGCAATTTGATAAATCGGCTCACTTTTCATTCGAAAAACTCTGCAAGCGCAGCATTGCCACATTTGCGATAAAGGCGAGCGTAAGCAGGATCACCCCCAGTGCAAGTGCGAGGGCGAAATCCCCCGTGCGAGTGTTGAGTACGATGGCGGTGGTGAGGACGCGCGTTTTGCCCTCGATGTTGCCGCCCACGAGCATCACCGCGCCCACTTCGGAAATGACTCCGCCAAAGGCGGCGACAATCGCCGCGACGACGCCGATGCGCGCCTCGCGCAACACCGCCCAGGTCTCCTGGATCCGCGTGGCTCCGAGCGAACGCACTTGTACCCGCAGCGCAGGGTCGACACCCTGAACCGCCGTCATCGTCAGCCCGGTGACGAGTGGAAACGCGATAATCACCTCTGCCACAATCATCGCGGTCGGTGAGAATAACCAGGCGAGTATGCCGAAGGGGCCCGAGCGCGAGAGCATCAAGTAGACAAACAACCCCACGACGACGGGCGGCAGTCCCATCCCGGTGTAAAGGAGCGCAGTGATGAAACCGCGAGCGCGCACGCGCGACAGTCCCAGCGCGGCGCCGATCGGCACACCGATCACTGTGCTGATGAGCAAGGCTGACCCCGACACGCGCAGCGAGAGCCAGATGATTTCATACAGGGCAGGATCGCCGGAGAGAATCATCTGGACCGCTTGCAGCAGGCCACTCGTGATTTCATCCATAATCGTATTAGACGCAAAGGGGCCTGGCGACCCTTTGCGTCTTTTTGCGGTTTATTTTGACTGTAGGAATTCTTTCGAGTTGGCAAAGAACAACTGCTGCCCGAACTTGTCAGCGCCGTAGGTATTGATTACTTTTTGCTCGTCGACCGAAGTGATCCATTTGACGAAATTCATCGCCATATCGTATTTCACGCCGGGGAACTTGTCCGGGTTCACTGCCATCACGCCGTAGGGATTGTACAAATTCTTGTCGGCGTTTTCATTGATGTTATTGCCGCCGACGAGGACGACGAGACCCGCTAGCTTGGATTGCTGCGCGAGCCATGTGGCGCGGTCGGTGAGAGTGTAGGCTTGCTTGTCGTTCGAGAACAACAGCGTCTCACCCATGCCCTGGCCAAGTGAATTATACCACTGCAAGTCTTTGGTCGGCGTCACATTGAGCGTGGCCCAGATGGACAGTTCCTTGCTGTTCGTGCCGCTCTTGTCGCCCCGGCTGGCAAAGGTGGACTTGGCATCCATGATCGCCTTGAAGGCATCCTTCGCTTGCTTTGTACCGTTGATCTTGGCGGGATCGTTCTTGGGACCGACGATGATAAAGTCGTTGTACATCACGTCGAATCGTTCGCGGGCGTTCTTGTCGGCGACGAATTTGTCCTCATTCGGGCGATCATGCACGAGCAGCACGTCGGCATCGCCTTTTTGTCCAATTGCAATCGCCTGGCCGGTGCCCACCGCGACGACGTCGACCTTGCAATTGAATTTCTTTTCAAAGTCGGGCAGGATAAAGCCGAGCAGACCGGAATCCTGTGTGCTGGTCGTGGTCGAAAGGATCAAGTGGCATCCGGAGCTTGAACCAATGGCCGCCCTGATAGAAGTGGCGGATGGCGCCGCAGTAGGCCCTGTCGTCGTAGCGGGTGCTTTGGTTGCGGCAGGGGCAGCTGTCGGTACAGGAGCCGATGTCGGCGGGACCGGTGTCGCGGTCGGTGCAGGCGCACACGCTACCGCGAGCACGACGACGAGGCAGAATAGGTAGAACGAGCCGACGAACGACGATCGTTTCATGCCTTCCCCCTTTTGAAACAGCGGTTGAGTGTAGCGAGATCAAGGCCTTGCTATTGTCTTACGTCCCAGTATACGAGTGCGGAACGAACGCTGGGCGGCCACACGTACTGACCGTCTTCGAGAATCAGCCGCCGGCGCAGCAAATCGGTCAGGAATTCGTCATTCTCGCCGGACGGACCCAGTCCCAGGCGGCGCTTGACCTCCCCGAGCGCTTCTTCAATGCTGGCATTCTTCCAGGGAGCCCACAAGCCGCCGCTTTCCATGAGCACGTTGGGATATATGCCCATCTGCAAAAGGACGTTGTAGGCAACCTGAAAATTAGGGCTGTCGTAAGGGTGTCCCCAAACCCGCATCGCGGCCTCCGCCATAATCCCGCCCATCGCCGGCGCTCGCAGAATCAGGAAACAAAGGCGCCGGGTGACCTGTACCACTCGCCGTATGAATGCAGGCAGATCGGCACTGCCATACATGGCATGCGAGCATAATGAAAAATCGTGAGGTTCCACCGCTACATCGGGCCATGCGCCTTCGATGACTTGCACATTCGTCACTCCTTCTGACTGCAAGTTTTCCCGCATGGCTTGGAGCATCGTTGGAGATGGATCGATCGCCGTGACTCGACCAACATATTGAGACAGCAGGATAGCCCACTTGCCGGTTCCGGCGCCGATATCGAGCAGGGTCGAGCCGGGCGCCGCCTCCAATTGCGTGATGATGAAATCCCGGCTTGAATCCGGTTTTGCCCACCGGCGGCGGTTTGATTTTTCCTTCCAAAGATCTTTTTCACGCTCCGGCGTCTGCACGCGTACCAAATCACTCCACAGCCGCGCCCAGTCGGTTCCTCTTTCCATTTACTTCTCCGTGAGCGAATGCCCCATTTATTTGATCCGGGCTACCACACGCCCGCTGCGCGTGAGGTCGTATCCCATCAACTCGGCTCCTCTGCGGCGAAATGTCGCACTGTGGACCGCGTCCAGCACGGGCTGCAAGCGCCCCGAATCCAAAACGGTTTGCAGAACCGCCAGGTCGTACTGCTCCTTACCCAGGGGAATAAAGTCAAGATCCCATTCGGCTGCAACCGCTTCCAGTCCGGGACCGGCATCGGCGTGCCCCGTGGCGATGGCGGCGGCGACGGCTTGGTGAGTCGACGCGGCGTGTTCCCAGTCGGGCAGGGA
>JBLMXX010000021.1:0-22277 GCA_050257995.1 Acidobacteriota bacterium
CCATTGCAGACGTATAGGTACAACCCCACGGCACTGTTCGGGGTCGGCAGGGCGAGATCTGCCCAATTGAACTGGAACGTTGCCATGTTGCGCCCCCAGTCCTTGGCGTCAGTGTTGGTGCCCGGGTTCCAGGCAGCCCAATTCCCACTACTGCCTTGCTGTTTGCTGGTGCTGCCCATCGTGGATATCGTCCCGCCCGTGCGTACGACGGCAAAGTCGCCTTTGCCATTGAGGTTGAAGCCGGCCGCGCAGGCAAGTGACCCGGCGGACCCGGTGTTAGAGACAGTCTCGTTCGCCACATCGCGGTCTACCACGGCGACGTAGGTATAGTTGCCTTCGGCGTTGCCCTTGATTCCGAGGTAGAGATTATTGGCGTCCCAGGTGGCGTAATAATCAAAAAGGGTACCAGTGGTGGGCATGGTGCCCAACCGTTCGGTGGTCAACTTCCAGCTGCTGCCAACCCCGCCGTCGAAGATGACCGTGTGCGGTGTCGCAGAGACCGGCGAATCGGTACAATTTGCAAGCGGGAAGCGAAACGATCCAATTCGATTGTTCCAGTTTGTTCCGGTGGCAATATAGTATTCGTTGGTGTACCAAAAGGTGCAGTCGTCTGCCGGGTCCACCGACATGGCGCTGTAATCGCCCCACCGATTAAATGTCGTCTGTGATCCGGTCCCAGAAATCAAGGGCGTCTCGCTCTGCGGCAACTGTCCCGATGGATCGGTCGAGAGCCGACCGCTGTATCGGATACTCGGGTAATTTGGCGCCGTCCCATTCGAGGTGCTATAGCCGAGCGCCACATTGCCGGCATTGTCGGCGGCGATACTGCCCATCCAACGCCACAATGTCGCATCGGGTGCATGGATGCCCTGTTGGACCGGATTCGCGGCAATTGCCCCGCCTGTGACGTCCAGTTGGGCCCAGTAGATGTTGGTCGGATTATCGTTTGCGGTGTGGTTTATCCATAGAGATTCTGTGCTGCCTACCTTTCGATATTGGACCTTTTGCATGAGTCGGTAGCCGAGGTTGTCCAACGTTTGTGATGTAGCGGGCTGAGGAACGTCGTTGCTGCCGGGAGCACCCCAAGTGGTGAGTTCCGACACATTGGTCGGTCCGACGATAGCGCTTCCCGTGGCACCGCAGTTCGCGCCTGCCGTAAATCTGTAAATGCCGAACCGATAAAATCCATTCGCCTGGTAAACAAAATAGTTGGGAGTCCCCGCGGCTGGGAGCGAGGCCGGCGTATTGCCGCGCAAATTACTTGGAATGGCTGTAAAGGCTTGGGAATTCGTGGAAGCGGATACCCAAAAAGCCGCCGATGTCAGGGCCGCGCCTTTTTCCATATCATGGCGGCTAAAGGACCAATACTCCGTCCCCGTGAATCTGCCGCTGGGGAACCCAAACCCATTCGCTCCCATGTAGATACAGTCGGGCCAAACGCCGAACTTGGGATAGTCGTTGAGTGTGCCGGCAGGGATACCTGCAACACCATCTACAGGTACGGCATACCGCCACCATCCGCCCGTAACAGGATCACTCGTCTGCGAAACCGCAATACATTCATAGAAAGGCGCGGTCGGATTGTTTCCTGGCGCGGCAAAAGCCAAGTTGGCGAGGATCCAACGGTCTGCCATCTGGTCGTATAGCACAATCGGGTCGCCCTGTGCACTCCCGGTGCATGGCGGCGTTCCCGCATTCGCCCACAACTGGTTCTCGGTAAACCATGCCAAGCGGTTGCCGGTCTTGTCATAGATGGCATAAGCGTCATTCACCGCCTCAATATAATAGTTGAGACCGACATCGCCATTAGGGTCCGGGGGCCACCCCCCGCCGCACTGCCCACCCGTGCAAGGGTCATTGAAATTCATACCGGCAAAGCTCTGGATGGGACCGGGCATCGGGGCGAGCGGAATGTAAATGGAACGGGGGAGGTTTCCTCCACTGGGCGTCAGCGGCTTGAGCGGATCCGGCATGATGCGGTTGAACCACGGGGCAGATGGCACCTTGGGCAGATTGCGGACATCGCCATTAAAGGCGGATGGCACAACCTTTGGCGCATCGACTGCCGAAACCACTCCACCTTGCGCGGATGCCATGGGCGTTTCGAGCGCTATTGACAAGAATACCGTCAATGCAAGTGCAAACATTATCATACCCTGGACTTGGATGATTTTGATTTGGTGCCTCATTGTGAACCCCCTTGATCAATGCATCCATGCGCATTGGCAGAATGGCGTGACACAAAGAACCGACCAAGCAAAATACACCTGGTCGGTTCCACCAATGGCTCCCCGCGGGCGAGGTGGCCCAAGTCTGCGGCCCGCGATTCAACGCCTCCAGAATGGGAACTGTATGAAAGCGCAGGCGGATTCGCGCCGGCTCTATTATAACTCTTTTTGCCAGCGGGAGGCAAGACGGTGGTGCCTATCTTGTCAAAATTGAAAGGTGAATTAGGCGGGTTGGATACAGGGCGAGGGAGTGTAATGGGGGGCGTTGGGAGAAAACTGGTCGTGAGCGGAAGTGTCTTCGCTCGCTCGATCGACCGCGGAGAGACAGTCGAGCCAGGCTTGGATGGAACGCCGATGCTCCTCGTAATGTTCGTAGGTATTCTCCGCGATGCATTTCCACAGCGGATGACCCGTCTCCCAGAACGGGAGAATATAACGCTCAAACCGGTGGGGATCGAGCAGATCACTTTCGGGTAAGAGTCGCACCATCAGCATCAACCGGTCGTGTACCTGGCTCGATTCTTCCAGCACGGCGTGCAGTGGACGGCCCCGGTTCTCTCGAAAGATGATGGCATTTCGTTCGTCGACGCGGAGCAGATCGCGATGTGTAGCAACAACTACCTGCCCGCGCGCCGCCGCTTCCAGCCAGTCGAGCAGCCAACGCTCGTAGTAGGTCACGTGACCAACGGTATCTTTGATTGACCAGCCGTCATTGATCGCCGGGACCGTCATGCGCTCCTTATCCACTAGTGCCAGCACGGCGTCCCAACGCGCCCTTGTGAAAGTCAAGGTCTCTAGCAATTCGACTTTGGTCATGCGATCTTTTCTCCTCTTCCTCTATATTTGGTCAAGCCAAGACCGGATCAATTCCCCGTGCTCGTGATAATGCTCGTACGTGTTGCCCGGCAAAGCATCCAGCAGGGCACGTCGGTTCAACCAAGCAGATCGCTTGGAAAGCATTTCCTCCGGAGCAGATTCGATGCCCGTCAGGATCTGGGAAAATGAGTGCTGCGACTCGGCCAAGACCTCTGCGAGCGGACGGTGGCGATTAGCATTAAATATCCACGCGTTGATCTGCTCCTCGGTCTTGTCCGCCGGCCACTGCGGCGGCTCTGGCGGTGTCCCCGAGTGGAGGGCATTGAGCCAGGCGAGGGGGCGGCTCTCCCACGCCGAAATGTGCGCGATAATATCTTTGACGGACCACTCCCCTGTAACGCCACCGCGTTCCATGCGCCCTTTGCCGACCTCGTCTAGCAGGGCTTGCCACCGGGCGCGTTCCGTTTTCAAGGTGTTGAGAAACCGCTGTTTGCCGGAAAGGGTCTCCATACGTCCTCCAACTATTGACATTTGTAGAATAACCAGCTATAATTGATTTTGGTGGTTATAGTATAACAGGAGAATCTTAACCTGTCAATATCTATTTTGCAAGTTATATAGAATTTTAAGATAAAGATAAATGGAGAGATTGGAAATGATCCATCTGGAAGAGTATCAAGCCGGGAGGCTAGATTTGATCGGTGGCGATTTATCCTTGGATTTTACGAATACAGTGAGCAATCACGAAACCGAGAATCCCAACGAGCACCTCCATTCCTATGTTGCCCTCCTCGCCTGGGCGCGGCACACGGGAATCCTGACAAGTGCCATGGCACTGCGCCTGCAGCGAAGAGCTGCACGCGAGCCAGCCGAGGCACAGAGCGTCTTGGAGCGCGCCATCACCCTTCGCGAGTCTTTGTATCGCCTTGTCTTGGCGGCCGCGGCGGGAGAGAAAGCGGTGCCGGCTGACCTTGAGGTTCTGAATTTGAATCTTGCGCATGCTCTGCCGCACGCGCGGGTCGTCTACGCGCCAGAGGGGATGACGTGGGCGTGGGAATATTCGGAGGACGCACTCGATCAGGTACTATGGCCCGTCGCGCGGTCGGCCGCGAACCTGCTGACGTCCGACAGGATCGGTCGCGTCCGGGAATGCACCGGCGACACGTGCGGGTGGCTCTTCGTGGATGCCAGCAAGAACCACAGCCGGCGATGGTGCAGTATGAGCGACTGCGGCAATCGCGCCAAAGCGAACCGTTTCTACAAGCGGAAGCACTCCGCGATCAAGCCCATCGCGTAGGGCGGCAGAGCAGAAATTGAGAGTCGCACATGCTAGGGGGATGTTGGCGGGTCGCAGCGTGGGAGGCGGGCAATGAGTCTTGTCCCCTGCCCCGGGTGCGATTCTGATTCCAGCGATCCGCCCAAAAGTCTAAAGCGTTCTTGCGCCGTGGATAGGCCGGCACCAGGCCACCCGCGCGGTCTCGGCAAAAACTCACCCATGTCAATGCCGCTCCCAACCAATTGAACGTACAGGCTGATCAAGTCCCCTTCTTGCGCGAGGGTCACCACGATTTCATGCGATTGGGCATGCTTTGCGGCGCTGGCCAACACCTCCTGCAAAAAGCGGAACAATGATATGCTGACCACATCCGGCAATCCGCCGACTTCCTCGCCTTTGTAATCAATCGAAATACCGTGAGTCGTCGCAAAGCTGCGGCTATAATCCGCGAGCGTGCTGTTCAGGCCCATCGCTTTAAGCGCGGCGGGACGGAGGACCTGCGCCAACGTTCGGATCTGCGTGATCGTCTCGCCGATTTGTGCAACGGCGGCACTCATTCGTTCTTCCAACAGGATAGCGCGCTCGTCCGCCATATCCCTGCGGACCGACTCGAAACTCATCTTCGAGGCAGCCAGGACTTGGCCGATCTCGTCGTTCAAGATCCGGGCAATCTGAGTCCGGTCCTGTTCTTGCAAGAGAATCACTTCCCGTGCCAGGTCACGCAAGTTTTCTTCGCCGCGACGCTCTTCCGTAACGTCCAACGCCATGCCTCTCACAGCGGTGACCCGCCCCTGAGCGTCCTTGACGGACCAAAAATCGCACAAGAGAATTCGCCCTTGCAGCTCAAAATCTGCTGTGCTCGGTTCATCCTCGAACGCGCGCCTGACCGCTACCTGGATTTCGGGCAAATCACGCGTAAATTCCCAGAACGACTTACCCAAGATCTGTTCTCGCTTGACCCCAAATCGATCCAGGAGACTGCCTTCGGCAACCGTAAAGACCCCGTCGCCGTCCAGCGCGGCAATCACGAGCGGCGTGTGCATCAGGATCTGGTGGAGCTGTTCCGCGGCTTCTCGATAGGCCTGTTGTGCTCGTATACGTTCGGTCACGTCGACGAGACTGAGGACCAGACCGCTTATCGTGGTATCAGTGTCTTTGACGGGTTGGAGGTTCCAATCCCAATAGGTCACCCCATGCTCGGGATGCTCGGCATTTTCAAAGGGTTTAGCAGCGACCGCGTACGGCTCGCCTGTTTCGACGACGCGGCGAAAGATGGCTTCATTCTCAGCGTTGGGGAAGAGCATGAAATGATTCTTGCCGGGGTAGAACTCGGGATCGTGATCATTCGCGTGTGCAAAAGCGCGATTGACGCGGATGAAATTGAAATAGCGGTCCAGGTAGGCGACACAGAGATCGACGCTTGAGAACATGGTCTCTAATAATTCATTCGCCTTGGAGAGGGACTGTTCAACATGCCGGTGCTGGACGGCGGCGGCAAGCACATTGGCAATCGCCTGGAGAAAATCGATCTCCCCTGTCGTGAAGATATGCCGCCGGCGAGTATGCGCTCCAAGTATGCCGAAAGGATGTCCGGCGCCCACAATCATGACGGTCATCGTGCTCACGACGTCATGATCGAAAAGGAACTGCGGCGGATGAAAACGTGTTTCCGTGCGCAGGTCCCGAGACACAACCGGACTCTTGGAGAGCAGCGTATACCCAGCCTGAGACCCAGCCCCCGCAGGCACGGTGACATGATTCACATAGCCCGGTTTCCAGCCATACCCGGCGCGTAGAAAAAGAGACTGACCATCGGGAAGCGATTCCAAAACATGGCTGTATTCGAGCCCAAGCGTCTGGCAGATGAGTGTGGTCGCCTCATCCATCAATGCCTGCAAGTCTTGATGGGCAGCCGCGCGCAAACCAAGTTCCGCTACCGCCGCCTGCCGCCGCGCCTGCGCCCGCGCTAATTCGCGCGCCTGATCCCGATCGGCGGCCAGTACGCAGAGGATCAGCGCTGTGAGAACAAAAACCACCAGCCGTATGATATCCTGGGGTTCAAGGGCGCCGGTCAAGATCACGGGATAGATGAAAGAGTAGATGGCAGAGGCAATCGCCAGAAAAGTAGCGACCAGCCCGGGACCAAGACCGCCATACCATGTCCCTATCATTACAGCAGCAATGAGAAGGAGAAATGGGGCTCCTGTCCTCAAAGGAGTGGTAGAGGTAAGGATGAATGCCGCGACGATGACGAGGACGGCAATTCCGTAGCGGAGGAACACTGGACGATCAGCGCGGTTCATAAAAATCATTATATCGCCGTTTCAGTTACAGGCAATGGGGGGAAACCCTACGTTGACGCGTGTCGCCACCCTACCCCAGGCAACCGTCCAGACTCTGGCGAGTGCAAGTGGCGAGGAGGAGGGTTCGCAATACACAGCCTGTGGCGTCCTCTTACCTGAATTCCTATTGGCTGGGGAGCAGTGGGCTCAGCAGCAACAGGATCGTGAGGATGATAAGAATCATCGTCGTGCTTATGGCAAGGAAATTGGCGATTCTCCCATTGACGCGATCGCCAAGCAATCGCCGATTATTGGCAAGCCGTACCATCAGGACGAGTAGAATTGGGAGCAAGATGCCGTTCAGGTCATAGACGAGGACAAAGATAAGGAACAGCGGTGCACCTGGAATAAGCGCGACGGCGGCGCCGACGACGATGAGCCCGGTATAAATGATGTAAAATACAGGCGCATCCCGCCATGCCTGGTTGACTCCACGCTCCCAACCAAAAGCCTCACAGACCGAATAAGCCGTCGAGAGAGGCAGGACAGAGGCGGCAAGCAGAGAAGCGCCGAGCAATCCAAAACCGAACAGGTATTCGGCGAGAGGACCGGCAATGGGCTGGAGCGCCAACGCGGCCTGTGCGGCAGAATCGATCTGGGTAATGCCGCGCATGTGGAGCGTGGCGGCAGTGGCAATGATGATGAAATAGGCAAAGAGGTCGGAAAGGAAAACACCGAGCAGCGTCTCCCAGAACTCGCCGCGGTATTCGTCGGGCTGGACCCCCTTATCCACAATGGTAGAGGAGAGCGTGAATTGCATATAAGGGCTGATCGTCGTCCCAATGGTCGCCACCAAGACGAGAAGAAATGTCTGGTCGAGTTGGACGGTCGGGATGAGAGTGCCGCGCAAGACTCCGCTCCAATCCGGTTGGACGACGATGGCGGAGATGACATACGCGGCGAGGATAAATCCCAGCGCCAGGAAGACCTTTTCCGCGATGCGGTAATTCCCGCGTACCACAAGCCACCAGACGGCCACAGCCGAAATGGGAACGCTGATATAGCGGGGAACACCGAAAAGATCACCGGCCGCGGCGATGCCCACAAACTCGCTCATCGTCACCGCACCGTTCGCAATGAAAAGGGTGAGCATTGCCACGGCCGAGGTACGCACCCCGAATTCTTCTCGGATGAGATCGCTCAGACCTTTGCCGGTCACTACGCTCAGCCGCGCTACCATCTCCTGGACGACGGCGAGGAATATCGTGATAATGACAATGGACCACAACAAGGAATACCCATACTGCGCACCGACGGTCGCATAAGTGGCAATGCCGCCGGCATCATCTCCTGCAATCGCCGCGACCATGCCAGGACCCAGAGCGCCGAGCAACACCACAAGTCCACGGCGAGATAGCAATCGCCGCACATGTTTTAGGCGTGCCGAACCGGGCGCGAATGGGGTACGTCGAATGGGATTGGGCATGAATAGACTGGAGAATGCTCCTCGCGGGTGGCCTGCCGAAGATATGCACGGGACAATCAGACAAATCCCGAACGCCCTAGTCACGATCAGAATCGTTCAATGGAAAATCCACCGCTCCGCATTCCGCGACATTGCGTGACCGGCTTTAGGATTTGGCTTTCCGCGCTGTTTTTTTCTTTGCGGAGGTCGCGCGGGTTGCACTCACGCCTTCGACCATCTGACGGCGCCGTGTGGATTTGGATTTCAACGCGCTCCGAGTTTTCTGTTGGCGAGTTTGAGCCGCCGGGGGCGCTGTCGCCAGACTCGTGGACAGTTCCGCGCGCAAGATCAAATCGTCGCGAATAACACGGATCGCCTCAAGGACCTGGGCAATGTCGCGGTCGAAGATTTCCAGGATTAAGTTCAGCGGGCGTCCTTTACGCACGCTATAGTTCACGATCAAATCGAGCGTGCGATTCAAGTCCATCTCGCCCATCTCTGCGTAAACACCTGGGCTTTCGCGCAATTTGATCGGATAGCGGAACGGGTCCTGCTGAGGATGCAGTCCCGGAATGGCATGCCTCTCCGATTCCCAACAGCCTCCGAGGTGAAAGGCGTAAATATCCTCCCAGGTCTGCTCGAGACCGTAATCCAGCGCCTCGGAAAACGGCACCGAGACACCGTTCACCGATTCCCACATCTTGGCTTCGATCATTCTCTGCATAGAGCCCCACAGGTGCGAGATGTCGAAGACCAATTGCGTAGCGGGCCAGATTTCGCGGCATTTGTGCAAGAGGTCGCACGCCTCTCCGCCGGTGGCGGGGAACTCGGGGTATTCTGATAACTCGATGCAAGGGACGAATTTAAAGTTCGAGGCGTGATAATACGCCTCGAATACCTTGAAAATCCGAAGTGCCTTCGCCATCTGGTCACGCCGGTCCCATCCCCAATGCTCCTGCATGGCGAGGTGAAATACGAAATAGTCCGCGCGGATAAAGTGGGCAAACGACATGGCCTGCTGGGTGGCGGCAATCGAGCCGTACTTTTGATAAGCATTACTTGAAAGTGCATCACGTCCTCTGATCGACTGGTGCACTCCGATAGGTCCGGTCCCCGCGCGAAAGACGTCGAGCATCCGTGTGTTCTGGCGGAAGGCACGCCACCAACGGTTGGTTTTGCGCTCGGCGAACTCGTCCGGAAACCTTGTGGGGATGAGCCAGTCGTCCTCCGGCTGGAGCTCGAATGAAAAATCCATCGTTCCCGCGCGTTCCTGAAAAAGGAGCGCATAATCGACGAGTCGTTCAGGGACACGTAGGCCGTTAGGCATGTCCGCGCGGTTCACATCTGAGAGTGCACAACCGACCATGATGTTTGCCATATGAACCTCTTTCGCTGAAGATCGGACGTGTCTGCATTATACCTGAAATTACATGAATTTTCATCTGCCAATCTTCTATCACCGTTACCGTTAGAGAGTGTTTCTTAAATACGCCCCTGGAGGGCTTTTCTGCCCAAAAATGCGTCGAAAGATGTATAATGAGTTGGAATCTAGTGTTCGAGCAGGAGGCGAATGCTTCATAATGGTCGTCACCCAGAGTTCACCGAAAGCGAAGCCAGAGCGTTGGTCGGGCATACAGTCATGCTCAGGGAGCCGTTTAATGATCTGCGCCGTGGCACCCGCGGCCGCGTCCTCAGCGCCAACCTTGAGCTGCCGCAATCGATTCGCGGCTGGGCTTTGTGGCGCGTGGTGATCCAATGGGAAATGCCAGAAGGGGAGGCGCCCGTCCAAGACTGGGTGGGCAAATGGCAGGTCACTCAATATATGGAGCAGGTGGAATAGACGCGTCATTTGCCCCTATCGACTGCGCCTTTTGTCCGAGAGCCTAACTTTCTCCACAAAGCGCACCGTCTGCTTTTTATCTCTCATGTACTGTCCAAAGAGGACCGCCTGATTGGTTTCGCGATGCCACCAGTAGTGCCGCGGAAAACGATATGCCTCTTCCCACCCTTTGGCTTTGAAATATTCGATCTCCTCGCGGTGCGTCCTGCGCTCGCGATACCCCATGAACACTAGCACGATTGCCAACACGGCACAAAACGCCACTGCCAACAACCCTTCCAATAGTCCTCCCCAGCGCTAACAAAAAAAGCACCCGCCGCGCTAAACGACAAGTGCCTTTACTCCACGAACGTATAACCGAACCGTATCGCTACGCACATGACGGCGCCTCCCTGCTCGCGATCCGGCAACTCCAGTATAGCCCTGGACCATTCGAGTGTCAATGTTTTTTCTATGCCAGTCCCGCCTCCCACGCTTCGACGACCGTCCCACACTATTTGACCGACGCCTCAAAGATCAAGCTACAGCAAGTGACCGCGCCTTCGGCTTTTTCCAGTTCCGAAACATCCACCGTCTGGACGATGATTCCCTCCTTTTCCAACCGATTGCGGGTCCGCTCCCATGAGGCGGGATAAATAATGCACTCTCCCATCCAGATGGCATTCGCACCGAATGGTTCTAAAGGGTCCACATCGATTATCTGCATCCCCTGGAAATCGGCGGGGTTTGCCCACGCGCGGTTGATGAGCAGCGCATCGGGACCGACTTGTGTAACCGCGGATTTGAGATGCAGACAGCCGTTTACCGGAACGGGCCGGACGGTGTATCCAAACGGAGCAACCGCCTGCCCGAGTTGTTCAATGCCCCGCTCACCACTGCGAGTGGAGATTCCGACAAATAGCGTTTTGCCTACCCGCAATACATCTCCACCATCGAGAGTGCCAGGCGCTTGAATGAACCTCAATTCGCGATAGGGCTTGAGGGCGGACGCGATCGAACCCGTTTCCGCCCGGCGAGATACGGCACCCGGTCGCGTGATGACGGCGACCTGGTCCAGCACTATCGCCGTGTCTTCCACAAAGACGGAGTCGGGCAAGTCCGGCTCTGCCGCAAGAGATACAATGCGACAGCCCTGCCCTTCCAAGGTCTTTTCATACTCGTGATGCTGGCAGCGGGCGCGCTCCATGTCTATCTGCAATCTCGGCAAATAGGTGAGTTCACAATTCTGAAAGCCGGGGCTCACTCTCCTCGTGATGGCAATGAGCAAACTAGTAACTCCCCTCGGAATTCAAGATATTCTTATGAAAGACGCCAGTATCGCAAGACGAGGTCCGCAATTTCTGAGAAAGGGACAGTAGAATCAACAGCCACAATTTTGATAAGAGTTTCCTGGCATTCTTTCAGCAGAGTTTCCGTGAGACATTGGTCAAAACAAAGAAACTTCCGCCAGGCTGTTTCGCCATCCGGCAGAGCCAGGACCGATTGCTTCATATCCGCACGGTTCTCATCGACTTCCCACGACCGCTGGTTCTCGGACGCGTCCCGCTTGAGACAGACGAGTTGAGTGGGATCCAGCACCCGAGCGAGGAGCGCCGGGTGAGCGATGCCCCCGTCGACGATCAACGTGCGATCGGCATCCATCTGACAGATATCCTGGGCAAACAAGTCAAGGTATTCGATATTCGTCGCCGCATTCAGCGCGTCAAATTCCTCCCACGAAAGCGAGAGGATCCATTCGAGAGGATTTGGCTGGTCAAACCATGCGCGGGATGCGGGGTGGTCTCGGCGCGAATAACGCGGCATATACTCGCTGAAAATATGGGCATCCATATCATAGACAGAGATACCTTTCTTCTTCGACAAATGCGCGCTGAGAGTGGTTTTGCCGGAACATGCACCGCCTAGAATCCAAAAGATCTGGCGTCTGCGGCAAAGCACTTGCCGCGCTCGATTCAGGAGATGCTCGTCTATTGGAAACTGCCTCGGAGTATTCACTCTTCCCCGGTCCAATTATGTTCTCGCCTTGCGGTGCCACCGCAGTGGCTTGGTTGTCTCGCGGACCACCACACCCTTGGCTTCGAGATCGAGTGCTCCCATGTAATCATATAGCTCCGACGGTCCGCTGTAGCAGGAAATCAGTTTGGGGATCATTACCCAATTCAAAGATGTGGGTACCCACCTCGTAAAAGCCCCACCGGCGGTAAAAGTCGCGCGCTCGCGCATTATGCTCCCAAACGCCGAGCCACAGCGTGGAATGGCCACGGCGCTCGGCTTCGGCAATGCAGGCTTGCATCAACGCGGCGCCGACACCGTACCCGATCCATTCCTTCCGCGCATAAAGGCGGACCAGTTCGACCGGGCGAGATCCGGTGATGCGCGTTGGTGGCTCACCGTCGCGCAACTGTGCATAGCCCGCCACAGTCCCGTCACTCTCCGCGATCAAAAAGACGACTGAGGGGTCGTTTAGCTCGGCGGCTTGAATGTCAGGGCTAAAGGACGCAGCCAGATATGCCGCCATATTCTCTGGTGTATTGTCCGCGCCGAAGGCTTCCTGAAAAGTACGCGCGCCTAAATCCGCCAGCAGCGCATTATCCACCGTGGTGGCATAACGGATGTTGATTCTCTTCTTCATTCTTTATAGTTACCAGATCGGAGAGCGAGATCGGGATATCGACGGAATCGGAAGACCCGATGTGTTACTGATCGGTTGAATGGGCTCAGGATTGCCCAGGACCGGTACAGGATGAGTGACATAAATCTCCAACAGAGCAGTGAGGGTGGCGGGAAGTTCGCGCAGATTACCATAAAAATACGGCGACCCAGGCCGGTCAGCAGGGACGCCCACCACGTCGAGCCCAAGTTCACGGCAGGTGTAAACAGCGCGAAGTAGGTGGTACTCTTGGGAAACCAGTATGGCATCCTGCAAACCAAAGATAGAGCGCGCGCGGTAACACGTATCGTAGGTGCGTCGGCCAGCCAAATCCAGGACAATCGCATCCGCCGGAACGCCTAGCCTCATTGCATATCTGCGCATTGCGCCCGGCTCGTTGTAATTCAGAAAGCGGTTGTCGCCGCTCATCAAGAGCCTTCCAACCTTGCCGGTAAGATAGAGGTTTGACGCCATCGCCACGCGGTCACCCAATTCCGGCGACACTTCACCGCTGCGCGTCAGCCCTGCACCAAAGACAATGGCGACCAACTTGGGCGGGACGGTGGCGCGGTCAAAAAGATGCGGCTGGGTATCCAGGTAGACAAAGAGGCGGGGAAAGAGGAGACTCAGTAGGGCGATGGCGGCGAGGAGCATTCCCAGACGCACAGTAGTCCGGGCAAAGCCCGGCAGTCCGGCTCGGACGACGCTATCTTTCCTCTTCATGTTCTCGCAATATCAAGTGAAACGGCGACTTGCCACCGAGAAGCGATTGGATCGGCGGGGCGATGCCCAAAGCGCAGTAAATGGGAATTTTTGTGAATTCCCAAACGACTCAAGCCCCTTTCTTCACGTAATCTCTGGATAACCGACCCAATTGAGTTGGCCATTATGTCCTTTTTCGAAATCTGCGCTGTGAATATAATAGTCCAAGTTCGCACCTAAAGCAAGCATTCCATTCGTGCGGAACCTTAAAACTTTGTCATTAAGGCGAATGATGAATAATGAATGTTGACAGGAAAATGTATTTGTGCTATTCTCAAGTAGAACTGGTGTTCTATTGGTCAGAGCATATCCATATGAGGAGAAATGAGATGACGAACAGCGAGTTATATGCCCTGGGTACGGAAGACCTGAAAAAGCACCGCGACGAGTTAGCGCGCAGTCTGAGATTAGAAGCAATGGGACAACCGCGGTATTACATGAGCATCCCCGAGGTCCGAAAGGACCGCAACCGGCGCAAGAATGAAATGCACCGGATCGACTCTATTCTACGACAGCGTGAGTCCGAGCGCGAGTAGGACCCAGGGCTAAATTTGGGCCCTTCGGATCTTGACAATCCGAAGGGCCTTTCCCATTCCTTAAACCCTCGCTAGCCCCCTCACCCGCAAGGGTTCAACCTGCTTCGATTATTCAGTTTACAAATATTCAATATATGAATATAATAGACGCAATATACTCCAATTGAGACCTCCCATGCGACTGACCATTTCCCCTGAGCGGGCGCTGCTTGGTTTTCTGCTGGATGGCCCCAAGCACGGTTATGACTTGAACAAGCAAGTGAATGCCCATCTCGGACGGGTCTGGACCTTGCGCTTGAGCCAGCTCTACGCCATCGTCAAGACGTTCGAGACACGCGGCTGGGTGCGAACCCACGTCCGCTCATTTGGCAAACGCCCCTCGCAAAAGGTTCTGGAATTGACGCCGGCGGGCCGCGCTGCATTCGAAGAGTGGCTCCGCCAACCCGCGCACGGCTTGCGCGAGTTTCGGGTTGATTTCTTTTTGCGCCTCTATTTTGCGCGGACAGTGGGCGCACAGTTCGCACAAGGATTGGTCGCAGGACAGATCACCGCCTGCCGCGAGGAATTGGAAACCCTGCGATCGTGGCGCGCCGAGGCAGGCAACGCCGAGGAAGAATTATATCAACTCGCGCGCGATTTCAGGATCAGCCAGCTCACCTCAATCCTAAAATGGCTCGAAAGTCATCGCGCCCAATTGATCCAGCCTTCCCGGTCTCGCAAACGGAACTTACCCCGGCGTTCCCGTGGAGAGTCGAAGGTCCTCCAGCCCAACTCGGGTGATTGAACGAGACACGACCTTCGAAAGGGACACGAGGAAGAGATATTCTGCGGAGGGAATAAACGGTGAAACCCACTATACCTTTGTCCGGGCTCTTACTCACGGCTCTGATGCTCGCCGCCTGCCAATCAACGCCTCTACAAGCGACACCCACAACCCTGACTGTCTTTGCGGCCGCCTCCCTGAACGATTCATTCAAGGAAATTGGAAAGGTGTTTGAAACCGCCAACCCGGGCGCCAAAGTGACCTTTAGTTTTGCCGGCTCACAATCCTTACGCACGCAAATTCAACAAGGGGCAAGCGCCGATGTTTTTGCAAGCGCGGACAATAGCAACATGGACCCGCTCCAAAGAGACAACCTACTAGCCAGCGTTCCCCAGGTTTTTGCCCGCAATGTCCTGACCGTAATCCTTCCGAAGAATAATACGGCAGGCATAAGCATATTGCAGGACCTTGCCAAGCCCGGTGTGAAACTCATCTTTGCGGATAACGGGGTCCCGGTTGGAAGTTATACACTCCTCGTCCTCGACAAGCTTTCCGCCGATCCCACTTTCGGCGCCGATTTCAAGACCAGGGTCTTGGCTCGCATAGTCTCTAAAGAAACGGACGTGAAGGCGATTGTGAGCAAAGTGAGTCTGGGCGAGGGAGATGCAGGTGTGGTGTACGCGACGGATGCAAAGGTAGCCGTCGATAGACTATCCACGCTCACGATTCCCGACGCGTACAATGTCATCGCGACGTATCCCATTGCCGTGCTCAAGACGAGTCCCAATTCAGACGCAGCGCAGAAATTTGTCGATTTTGTTTTGTCAAACGATGGACAGTCGGTACTGAAAAAATACGGGTTCGCCACGCGCTAAGGTAGCAAAAAGAATGCCACGACACGCCCCTCACCCCGCGTTTTCTGTGAGCCGAATTGCAATTCTGGGCATGGCGCTGCTGCTCGTGCTCTTTCTGATTTTACCCCTGTTGGCAATCCTCCTACGCGTCGCGCCAGTTGGCTTTACCGGCTGGCTCGACCCCGCAACGCTGGACGCGCTCGAGTTGAGTTTGGTGACCGCCAGTCTCACGGCTGTGTTCGCAGTCGTGATTGGAACCCCCACGGCCTATCTCTTGGCGCGGGAGGAATTTGCAGGCAAGACGATCGTCGACACCCTGGTGGACTTGCCGATGGTGCTGCCGCCCGCAGTCGCCGGCCTCGCCCTGCTGATGGCGTTTGGACGGAGCGGCCTGCTAGGTCCGGCGCTCTCAAGGGTCGGGATAGAACTTCCCTTCACGACGGCGGCGGTTGTGATGGCGGAGACCTTTGTGGCGGCACCTTTTTATGTTCGCGCGGCCCGAGCGGGCTTTGCCACCGTGGACCGGGGATTGGAACAGATGTCGGCTCTGCTTGGCGTTTCCAACCTGGAGACTTTTTTCCGCGTCACCCTGCCCCTGGCAGGCCCGTCGCTGTTCGGCGGTGTATTGATGACGTGGGCGCGGGCCCTGGGCGAGTTCGGTGCGACCATCATGTTCGCGGGCAACTTGCAGGGCCGCACGCAAACAATGCCACTAGCGATCTACATCGGGCTCGAGTCCAACCTGGACAGCGCGCTTGCCCTCTCGACGATATTGATACTCGTCTCCTTCGGCATCCTGGTCGCCTTCCGCGCGGTCAGTCCCAAGGGCTTGGGCTAGGTATCAAGCCATAACTATCATGGTTGATATTGCGATACGCAAACGACTCAGCGAATTTGAACTCGACGTCAAATTGACAGCGCCGGATAACCAGATCATCGTCCTCTTTGGACCTAGCGGCGCTGGCAAGTCAATGACGCTCGCAGCCATCGCGGGGTTTGTCGAACCGGATTCGGGGCACATCACCGCAGGGTCGCGCGTGCTGTTCGATTCCATCCGGCGCATTAATCTATCACCGCAACAACGGCGCATCGGATTGGTCAAACAGGACCTCGCTCTATTCCCCCATCTCACGGTGGTGGAGAACATCGAATACGGTCTCTTTCGCGCACCGGCACGAGTAAGGCGTGAACGCGCGCGCGACTTGATCCGGCGCATGAATCTAGATGGCTTGGCGGACCGGTATCCGGCGCAGATCTCCGGGGGGCAGAGGCAACGGGTCGCGCTGGCGCGGGCGCTGGCGCCGGATCCGGAGCTGCTGCTGCTCGACGAACCCTTTAGCGCACTCGACGCGCCGACGCGCATGCAGTTGCGCGACGAACTGCTAGAACTACAGCGGCAGATTAAAATACCCGTCGTTTTTGTGACCCACGATTTGGGTGAGGCATACTTTTTAGCGGACCGGCTAGCGGTGATGGCAGAGGGCAGGATCCTACAGGCGGATTCTCCGGGAGAGATTTTGCAGCGCCCCGGATGTTTGCCAGTCGCGCGCGCTGTCGGCGCAAAAAACATCCTGCCCGGCGTGATCGAGGAATCTCACGAGACGCACTGTAAGGTGCTTATAGGCGGCGCGCACGTAGAGACGGTGCCCGGCCCGTTTGCGCCCGGGATGCGCGTAGACGTCTGCGTGCGACCGGAACGCATCATACTATTACGTCCCGAACGCGCCGGCCAATCATCAGATGAAAATGCCATGCATGGTGAGATTATCCGAGAGATGAGCGACGGCACGATGGCAACTCTGTTTTTTCGTGTGGAGGATGTGCGGCTGTTGGAGAACGAGGATTACGATCTGCAAATTGAATTGCCGGTGTATATCTATGAACGGCTAAACCTTGCGCATCGCCGCCGGTGGACCGTTTCATTGCGGAAGAATGCGATGCACTTGATTCCGGGTGAGGGATGCGCGGGCCAGGTCTCGCACACAAGAGCGATGCCAACCGGCATACCACCTCCCGAAGCATTTCCTCGCGAGGGAACGATTCAATCCAAGTAACATCTATTGTGAGATCATTCGCTCGATTGACACTGTAGAGTAACGGTGATATTCTGAAAAGAGAGCACCGCTTGTTGGAGGCAATGCCGAGTTAGAGTCAGAGTGAGGAGGTGTATATGGATGACAAGAGATCGCAGTTGCGGGACGCATTGGAACGGCTGCATACAGAGTTGGAGCAAACGAAAGGAATCGACAAAGAGTCGCGTATGCTCTTGCGCCATCTGGACAGCGATATCCAAGCCATCCTGAAGGAACCGACTGCGGCTAACCGTGCGTCGCTCCGCAGGCAGCTGAATGCGGCGGTAGAGCATTTCGAAGAGTCTCATCCCGCGCTGACTTTGACCATCAAGCAGGTACTGGACAATATGGCGGGAGTCTAGATAGTCAGTCAGTTACTCCCACTCCAACTTCTTGCCCTACCCTTAACCTTTTAGCCAAACTCTATCTTCCAGATTTTCCCACTTACGGCCACGCGATCCCACGTATTCTGATTGCGGGCGAATGAGCCGGTTTTGCTGCTTTTGCTCGACCGCGTGAGCGATCCAGCCTGCCGCGCGGCCGATGGTAAACGTCGGTGTAAAAAGCGGTGCTGCCAGCCCCAGCCCGTGCAAGAGCAGCGCGGTATAGAATTCGACATTCGTCTGCAGTTTTCGCTCGGGATGATATTCGGCTAACAATCGGAGCGCGATCTGCTCCACCGATTTCGCGAGCGCGTACAACTGCAGATCTCCCCCATTGCGGTATAGTGTGTCGGCGGCCGCCGCCAGCACATCTGCCCGTGGGTCACGCGCGCGGTACACGCGATGCCCAAACCCCATCAATCGCTCTTTTCGCTCCAATTTTCCCCGCATATAGGCTTCCGCCCGGCTTGGGTGCCCGATCTCAAAGACCATCTCTAGCGCCGGTCCAGGTGCACCTCCGTGCAGTGGACCCTTAAGAGCGCCGATCGCGCCGACCACCGCCGAGACCAAATCGGAGCCGGTGGAGATAATAACGCGCGCGGTAAAGGTCGAAGCATTCAACCCATGGTCGACAACGGTATTCAAATACGTCTCCAACGCTCGGGACTGCGCTGCGTCAGGTGCCCTTCCCCACAACATGTATAGGTAATTAGCCGCATGGTCCAGGTCATCACGTGGTTCGACGGGGGATTGTTGCTCGAGCATTCGTTTATACGCGGCCACGATGATCGGAAGGCGCGCCAGGATCCCCACGCCCTGCCGAAGTAGATCACCATCATGTGCCTGAATGTTGAGGGTTCCCGCCGCCATCCGCAACGCGTCCATCGGCGGAACGTTCTGCGACGCTGCCGCCTCCAGCACCTGCCAGGTGGCCGGAGCAAGCGTCCGCTCCGCTAAGAGCGCGTGGCGAAATTCGGCGAGCGCCGCGACATCCGGCAAAGCATCATGCCACAGCAAGTAGACCATTTCCTCAAAACTCGCACGTGGTGCAATTTCCTCCAACGGAAAACCGGCGATGATCAGTTCGCCACTCTTCCCTTCCACATGGCTCAGGCGGGTCCGCGCCGCGACCACATTCTCCAAGCCAGGGGCAAAGGTCAATTGACCGGCATCCCGGTGACTCGTCGTACTCGTAGCTGAGAAACTCTCGTTCATTGAAATCATATTCTCGTTCCTTATCAATCTCGAAGGCAATCATCTGCTGCAAAAGTATAAGGCGACGCGGATATATTGTCAATATTGATTGACAAATCAATGTATTTGGCGTTATGATTGAAATAACCGTGCAAGATCGAGGGCATTCGGTATGGAGGAATCAATGGTCGAATCGCGTTATGTCTCTGCTGCCCATGCAGCTGCCGAATTGGGGATTCGCCGGGCGACGCTCTACGCGTACGTTAGCCGCGGCTTGATTCGGTCTGAACAGACCGTCAGCACGCGACGGGAACGGCGGTATTATCGTGAGGATGTGCTAAAGCTGAAGCAAGCCCAAGAGCAACGGCGCCACCCCGCCCGCATTGCCACCCGCGCCCTGCATTGGGGTGCCCCGGTGCTAGACTCGCAGTTAACGCTGATTGCCGATGGCAAGCTATACTATCGCGGCTACGATGTGTTGGAACTCGCCAGCCAGTATTCGCTCGAAGAGGTCGCGGCGCTGTTGTGGACCGGAGATCTGAAATATTCTGAGGTTCTGTTCAGCCGAGCCAGGGAAGTCGAGATGGGGGAAGGTCAGGCAATTTTCAGCCAGGAATCAGGGATTCCAATGATCGAGAAATTTCAGGTGGGTCTCGCCGTCGCGGGATTAGGCGACCCGGCATACGATTTTCGCCCCCTATCCGTAGCCCAAACCGGAGCACGCATACTCGCTCTAATGACGTCCATCGCTACCGGAAACCGCCCTTCCAATCCCGCGGAAATCGATATCGCCCAGTCGCTGCAAAAGGGGTGGTCACCCGAGAACCCACGCGCGGCCCAATTGATCCGAACGGCGCTCGTTCTCTGCGCCGATCACGAACTGAATATCTCTTCTTTTACAGCGCGTTGTGCTGCTTCTGCGGGCGCGGTGCCTTATGCTGCGATGACGGCGGCACTCTCAGCCCTCCAGGGCACCCGGCATGGCGGGGAGACCAGAAAGGTCGAGGCGCTGTTTCGCGAGACCGGGAAAGTGGAGAACGTGGGGCGCATCTTGGCCAATCGGCTCAAACGGGGTGATCGCCTCCCGGGTTTTGGTCATGTGCTCTACCCGGACGGCGACCCGCGCGGACGGAGGCTGGTCGAGATCGTCGCAGACGGATACCCGCGCTCCCGCCGCGTTTTGCTCGGAAAAGCCATCGCCGCCCGTGTACATGATCTTATCGGCGAGTATCCTACGATTGATTTTGGATTGGTCCTGTTGGCGCGCACCTTACGACTAGGAGAGGACGCTCCCCTTGTGTTGTTTGCCCTTGGTCGCTCCGTGGGATGGATCGCTCATATCATCGAACAATACCAGGAAAGCGAACTGATCCGCCCAAGAGCGCGCTATACCGGTCCCATGCCCACCGGGATGCAATAAGGGGCATCCACAACCGGTCCGAAATTGGGGATAACTGGTCAAATCAATAGGCAATCCGAATTTTAGAGGGTGTATTTTCTTGCCCCCTCGCGACCACTTCAAATAGAGAGCATAATGCTCTCGTGATGATCCTCAAATTTTGCCTGCCGTTTGTCCTAGAAAAGAATGGATTCCGAAATCCTTGTCGCAACGAACGCAAAGTACGCCCCAAGACCCCAGAGGGACACTCCCGTCCGAATGAAAAAGACAACGGTCGCGCGCAGAAGAAATACCTATCGGGAGGAAAGATCAGGAGGAGTTGTGAAGAACGCCCTATCGCTAAGCGCGCGCGAGTCGCAAATAGCTGCACTGGTTGTTACCGGGGCAAGCAATAAGGAGATCGCCCGCCAGCTTGAAATCAGCCTTCAGACGGTCAAAAACACGCTGACACGAGTCTTTGACAAAACCGGCACGCGCTCGCGCACGCAACTGGCTGTTTGGGTATTGCGAGCCGATCTGGGATAGGGGCGAAGCATGAAAAACGCTTCGCCCCTACAACTGCTACCCCGGTTTGCGAGCAGTGATAATGGCCGAAAATGGCACGTGTACCGGCATTAACGACAGCCCCTTTTCAAACCTGCCCTTGGGCTCTACCTTGACATCCACAAAGCCCGCAGACTGCAGTCCGCGCATATAATCTTGTACGTCCAGCGCCCCCGCCACGCAGGCTCCCCACGCTTCCATGCTCGATTTGACGACCTGCGGTAATTCCCCATTTGTCACAATGTCCGAGATGGAGATTCTACCTCCCGGGCGCAGGATGCGGTAGATATCGCGAAAGACCTGTGGCTTGTCCGGTGAGAGATTGATCACGCAATTCGAGATGACGACATCTGCCTCTCCGTCCCCCACCGGCAGATGCTCGATATATCCTTCCCGGAATTCGACATTCGGGAAACCCAGGCGCTCGGCATTCCCGCGAGCTTTGGCGAGCATCTCGGGCGTCATATCCACTCCGATCACATTCCCCGCCGGCCCCACCCGCTGGGATGCCAGAAAGCAATCCAGCCCGCCGCCGGACCCTAGGTCAACCACCGTTTCACCCGCTTGCAGGCCGGCGATAGTGATCGGATCACCGCATCCAAGAGAAAAATTGGCAATGTCCTCGGGTAAGACATTCGCCAAATCGTCCGGGTAACTGGATTTGGACTCTGGCGTACTCGATCCGCAGCAATCAGAGTCTTTCGTGCTCCGTCCGCAGCAAGACGAAGACTTGCGCGCGATATCCGCGTAATGGTCGCGTACAGAACGGCGGATTTCGTCAGGTGCAATGGTGTTTGACATTTTCGTTTCTCCTTTAGATTATTAGAGTTTCTCTCCACCCGCAGTAGGGATATTCACACGACGGATGAATATATCGATGGGTATCTATGCATATTGGCAAAAAAAGAGATCGGCTATTTGATGTCCGTCAGCTTGACCATATTGCGAGTCGCCTCTTGTTCCGGCGCAAACGCCGACATGAGCCGCCCGCAACACATGATCACGGCTTCCTGATTTAAGGTGTAAAAAGTCTGCCGACCTGCGCGACGGACTTTGACCAAGCCCGCGTCGCGCAGGATGGCAAGGTGGTGAGACACCGTCGGCTGGGCAACCTTGGTCTGCGCGACGATGTCGTTCACGCTGATCCACTCGCAGCAACAGAGCCGCATGATTTTCTGGCGGGTCTCGTCCGCCAGTGCTTTGGCAAAAGTCAC
>JBLMXX010000022.1:0-4740 GCA_050257995.1 Acidobacteriota bacterium
CCGAGGAATTGGAGAGCGGCCCTCATCGAACTAAAGCCCAAACCTTATTTCGGTATGAACGCCTGTGACGAATCACAGAGGTGCTGAAATCAGGCGGAAGCGGAAGTATTCCAGGTGCTAACGCCTGAGATGCGAACGTAAGTGTCTTTCCGAAAGGAGGATGCTGGCATTACAGGCGTGGCTGGATGCCTCGGTACGATCGAGGTTGGGAATCCTCCAAGCATGCGCACAGACTCTCGAAATCACGTAAGTAATGACGAGAGGTTGGCAAAGGCCTAAAGGGCGATGAGGTAAGCAGGAAAGTTACTTGGAGCCCCTGTTTTTGCACGAAAAATACCCCAGGCATATTGGCTGGGGTATTTTGTATTTCTGTCTAGTCATTGATGATAGGTAATTTGGCTCAGCGCAACCCTGCAAACAGGTCTCGCTCGCGTCGGGGCTTTTTGTGCAGGCGCGATTCAACCAACGCGTAGTATTCCTTGTCCCACTCGATACGCTGATCCTCCATGAGCCAGCGAATGAAATCCAACGCGTGACTGCGCTGGCAGTAAAGTGCGTTCTTCATCGCTTCACTGTAAGCAGAGACATCGACCACCGTCGTGACCTCTTCGTCAGGCACGGAACACAAGCCTTGCACTCCCCACCGCGTGACTACGCTGGAAGGGAGGACGCAATAATACAATTTCTTCGGGGCAAATGCGCCCAATCCCTCGCGGAAATGATTCTCGAACTTGGCGGGGTCGCCGGAATCGCGAAATGCGGCGCGGGCGACATGGTTCACGATTTGATGATCACTATCCCCAGAGAGACCTTGAGGTCCGAACGTTACAATGACTTGCGGCTCTAGTTCGCGAATTAGTCGTACTAATTGGTCTTCGATCAATTGCGGGTCGAGTAGGTGCAGTTCACCGGGACGGTAATCGAAAAAACAGCCGCGCCGCACGCCCGAGGTGCGGCAGGAACAGAGGCGGTCGCGCCCTCCTGAGCCCGGGTCATCCGGCAGGGCCATTGTGAACTCTTTTTGGGGGGGAGCGCTAGGGCGGGTGGCGGTAACGAGAGAAACCTGGACGCCTTCGCTGGCATATTTCGCAAGTGTGCCCGCGGGACCAAAGGACTCGTCTTCCGGATGCGCAAAAATGGCGAGTAGAGACAATTTCTCGCCATTTAATGCGTGTTCGGAAATGGCGGGAGGAGCAAGAGTTGTTTTGTACATATAAGGATGAAATAATTATAGATGGGGGTACTTAAAAATACATAAGAAAAAGCAAGCCCTTATTAGAATGTCATAAGAAAGTTATTCGCGGTCCGATGCTCCCGGTGGTATGGTTCACGTGGTTTGTCGCCTCATAGTTGTTGTGTTAAAATGCATGATAGAGTGTTTCATAAAGTTTTTGCCGGTTGGCCGGAGTCATTTCTACCTTTTGTATTTTATCATTAGTCAAATTGATTTGAGGTGGAGTCGAATGAGTGATTCTGTGCAAGAATTTAAGAACTTTATTGGAGGGAAGTGGGTACCGGCGAGGAGTGGCAAGACTTTCGAGAGCCACAATCCCGCCAACGGCGACCTGGTCGGCATCCTGCCCCGATCGGATGCTCAGGATGCCGCCGCTGCCGTTGAGGCTGCCGCTGCCGCCTACGAAAAGTGGCGTAGGTACCCCGCGCCCAAACGCGCCGAACTGGTCTACAGGGTCGCAGAAATCTTGCGCGCCCGCAAACAGGAGATGGGTGAACTACTCACCCGCGAGATGGGCAAAGTTCTCCCCGAAGCCCTCGGTGATGTCCAGGAAGCCATCGATATGGCTATGTATATGGCAGGCGAAGGGCGCCGCCTCAACGGCTTGCTCGTCCCCTCCGAATTGCCCAACAAATGGGCTATGGCCGTCCGCGATCCCCTCGGGGTAGTTGCTGCGATTACTCCCTGGAACTTTCCGATTGCGATTCCGGCCTGGAAGATGTTTCCCGCCCTGGTCTGTGGGAACACCGTGGTTTGGAAACCTGCCAGCGACACTCCCGTACTCGCCGAGCGCATGATCCAGATCTATGAGGAAGCCGGTTTTCCTCCCGGAGTGGTGAACCTGGTGACCGGGCCGGGTGGGGCGGTCGGGGATGCCCTGATCGTCCACCCCTTGGTGCGCCTGATTACCTTCACGGGGTCCACTGAGATCGGACGGCAAGTCTCGATCACAGCGGCACAACATCTCAAGCGCGTGTCGTTAGAAATGGGAGGTAAGAATGCGATTATAGTGCTGGATGATGCCGATGTGGAGCTGGCGATCGAGGGCATCCTATGGAGCGCCTTCGGGACAACGGGTCAGCGCTGCACGGCGTGCAGTCGAGTGGTTGCCCAGGAGGGGATCAAGCGCACCCTGGTGGAGCAGCTGGCAGCGCGGACGGCGAAGTTGCGGCTGGGAGATGGGCTGTTGCCCACGACCGATGTTGGACCGGTAATTAACGGAAAAGCGGTGGAGAAGATCCATGAATATACCCAGATCGCGAAGCAGGAGGGAGCCACCGTACTGGTTGGCGGCGAGCCGGCGCGGGAGGGGGTGTTGGCGAAAGGGTCTTTCTACAAGCCGACGATCTTTGATGGCGTGACACCCGCGATGCGGGTGGCGCAAGAAGAGATCTTTGGACCATCGCTGTCGGTGCTGCAGGCGAGTTCGATCGCTGAAGCGGTTCAGATTAATAATCGCACGAATTTTGGGCTGTCAACCTCAGTGTACACGCGGGACGTGAATAAGGCGTTCGAAGCGATGCGGGATGTGACGACGGGATTGTTGTACATCAACGCGGGGACGATTGGATCCGAGGTGCAATTGCCGTTTGGGGGGACTCGGGGGACCGGGAATGGTCACCGGGAGGGTGGCGGACCAGTGGTGCTTGACACCTTCACGGAATGGAAGACAATATACGTGGATTACAGTGGTCGATTGCAACGGGCGCAGATCGATACCGACGCCCTCGTGAAGAAAATGTAGAAAGTACACAAGTACACACGTAAACAGGGACATAGGGACTAGTCTACTTGTCTACGTGTGTACCTATATACCTTATCCCATGTATCTGCGTTCTTATGCCCAGTTTTCTGCATCTCTCTGACCTCCATTTTGGGCCGCGCTTTGTCCAACATCTGGATGAGATTCTCGTGAATGAAATTGAGAGGCTGAAGCCGGATGCCGTCATTATCTCAGGTGATTTCACCTTGCGTGCTCGGCATGAGGAGTATGCAACTGCGGGCGAATTTCTTGACAAGATCACGCGTCCCACCCTGGTGATACCTGGTAACCATGATCAACCTCTCTTTGCTCCATTCGAACGGCTGGCTAACCCGTATGGGCGCTACCGAAAATATATTTTCCCAACGGTGGATGCCCTGCTTTCAGTGGAGGGGCTTTTTGTTCTTGGACTCAGCGACTGTCGTCCCATCCTGCCAGGGGGCTTTTGGTCGCGCGAGCAGCGCTCTTGGATACAAAAAGAGCTCGCCGCCGCGCCGCGTGGCGCCATCAAGATCATTGCGTCGCATCACCAGTTCGTTTGGGGCGGTAAATGGCGCCCCGCCGGATTCTGGTATCCCACTTCGACGCTAGAATGGCTTGCGGGGCAGGGCGTAGAGATCATGTTGAACGGGCATACGCATGTGCCTGCCGCGGAGCAAGTCGCATGCGGCATCGTGGTCTCGCGTGCGGGCACTGCGACAAGTTCGCGCATTCGCCATGGATGGGGCAACACATATAATATTGTGACCGTCAATCCCACCGGTATTTCAGTTTCCGTCCGTCAATACGATGCGCCTGCCGACGCCTATATCGAGGCCAAGAGCTACCAATTTCATCGGCGCGGAAATCTGAATTAGAAAAGAGTCTCCCCTGGATATTGAAAAGGTCGTCCTCATTTACCCAAAGCGCGAAGGTCGCATTTGGGGCAAAGCACAGGGATCTCCTTACACTTTGATGCGCTTGGCTTCACTCGTGCCGGACAACATCCCGGTCGAGATTTGGGATGAAGACCTGGAGCCGATCGATTTCCGGCGGCTGGGTCCGCGCGATCTCGTGGGCATTACGAGCAAGACTTTGGCCATCGACCGCGCGCGAGAGATTGGCACCCAAGCGCAGCAGCGCGGATGTAAAATTGTGGTGGGTGGAACGCACGCCACCCTGATTCCCGAAGAGGTGATGCAGTGGGCAGACATCACGGTCGTCGGGGAGGCGTACCAGACCTGGCCCCGGATCATTCGTGATTTCGCTGACGGGAGCGCGCAGAGCCTCTACGTGGACGAGCAATGGTCGAGTCTCGACGGGGTGGCCCCCTTGACCAATCGTGTCATCCGAATGGTTGACGAGCACCGTCACTATTGGACGCCGTACATGGAAATCACGCGAGGCTGTCCGCGCGATTGTCACTTTTGTACGGCGATTCGTGTCAGTGGCAAAATCATGCGACACCGTCCGGTGGAAGAAGTGGTCGAAGAGATCGAACGACGGCACATCAAGCGGTTTTTTCTGACGGATGACAATTTTGGGTTGAATTTTCGCACCAACCCCAATTACATCTCCAAAGTATTCGATGCCCTGGCGAAACTCAACCTAAACGGTTGGACTGCCCAGGCGGAGATGATGGTAGGCAATTTCCCGGATCTGCTGGCGCAAGCGCGACACGCTCACCTCGACAAATTCTTTATCGGATTCGAGTCCATCAACAGCAGTAACCGGAGGGACTTGGGGGGCAAGAGCAAAGGGAATA
>JBLMXX010000023.1:0-4296 GCA_050257995.1 Acidobacteriota bacterium
AATACGGGGGCGGCGCGATTATCTGCAACGGCAACTGCTCGACCATTCACCTGGCACTCGCACTCAAGCCCCTCGACGACGCGTTTGGGCTGAAACGCGTTTTGGTCACGACGATGCAAGCGTTGAGCGGCGCGGGCTACCCCGGCGTTGCCTCGCTCGACATTCTCGACAACGTCATCCCCTTTATCGGAGGGGAGGAAGCCAAGTTGGAAAAAGAGCCAATCAAGATTCTCGGCAAGTGGGATGGCGCGCGCGTCACGGACGCCGATTTCAAAATCAGCGCGGCGTGCAATCGTGTCGCCACCACGGATGGGCATCTCGAGATCGCATCGGTCGAATTGATGCAAAAGGCATCGCTTGACGACGTGCGCCGCGCCCTGGTACAATTCAGGGGCGAGCCACAAGAACTCCACCTGCCGACGGCTCCGGAACATCCCATTGTTGTTCGTGATGAGGTGGACCGTCCCCAACCGCGCCTCGACCGCGACCTGGAACGCGGGATGGCGACCATCGTCGGGCGTCTGCGAGAGTGCAGTGTGCTCGACTACAAATTCGTCCTGCTAGGGCACAACACTATTCGCGGAGCAGCCGGCAGCACACTGCTGAATGCCGAGCTCCTGGTGGCAAAGGGATTCATTCGCGCGTGACGGCGCGTTGCGTCGACCGTTTTTATCGTCTTTTATGGACCTTGCCTCGACGATTCACTTTCTGGGCGAACTGCTGGGCCAAGTCATCGGCGAGCAGGAATCGCCGGAGTTGTTCTCAATAGAAGAGCGCATCCGCGCGTTCGCCAAGGAACTACGTGCAGGCGATAGTGCCGCGGCGAACCGTCTTGCCGCCGAAGTCGGCGCGCTCTCAGCCGAGGCTGCACGCGCGGTCGCCTCGGCCTTTACCCTCTACTTTGACCTGGTCAACCTCGCCGAGGAGGCTCAACGCGTGTACGCGTTGCGAGAACGCGAACGCGAACAGTATCCTACGCCGACTTTGGAATCCATCGGCGAAGCGACCGCCGCCCTCAAAGCGCGCGGGCTCACCAACGCTCAGATGGCGCAGCTTTTACGCGAACTGGATATTGAACTCGTTCTCACCGCGCATCCTACGGAAGCCAAACGCCGGACCATCTTGTCCAAACTGGGGCGTATCTCTCATTATGTCCGTCTTCTTCACGAGCCCGGTCCCCTCCCGAGCGAACGGAGCCACTATGTCGATGCGATTGCCGCCGAGATCACCGCGCTGTGGCTGACGCGCCGCGCCCGCACCACGCGTCCAGCCGTAACAGACGAAGTACGCACAGGGCTCTACTTTGTAGAAAACATCTTCTGGGATGCGCTCCCGCGGATTTACGCCGACCTTGATGCCGCGCTGGCAAAACATTATCCCGGACTGGCCGCCCCGCCACGCTGGCTCACACTGGCCTCCTGGATTGGGGGCGACCGCGATGGCAACCCGAATGTGACCGCAGCCGTCACTGCCGAGACCCTGCGCCTGCACCGCGGCCTCGCGGTCGAGCGGCATCGCCGCGCGTTCCAGGAGTTGGCACGCCGCCTCAGCCTGGACGAGCATCGGGTGCCTGCACCCACCGCCTTGCAGACCTGGATCGAATCGCGTCGCCCCCTACCCGAACACGTCGCCTTTCTCGAAAAGCGTTACGCCGGCGAGCCCTATCGTCTGGTCTTTTCGCTCCTCGCGTCTGATCTCGAGTCTGCGTCCCTGGATGATATGACCATGCATTTGCTCGAGGACAAGCCGCACCGGGCGCGGCTCAAACAGGAGGACCTGACCGCACCTCTCGACCATGCCGCCGCGGCAGTCCCTGCGCGTCTTGCTGCAGATCCATTGGAAATTGTTCGCCGCCAGGTGAACATATTTGGTTTGCAGACCGCGCGCCTCGACATCCGCGAGGACTCGACACGGCTAACGGCGACCGTGGGCGAGATACTGCGCGCGCTGAATGTCGCTTCCACTTTCGAGCACGAGAATGAGCCTGCGCGTGCCCGCCTTCTCGTGCACCTCTTGACCGAATATCCAGAGCGACCCGCTTCACTTGCCAAGAATCCTGGCGTGACGGCCGATACGGCGGAGACCTGGGCGCTCTTTCGAATCCTCGCGCGCGCCCAAGAGGTGTACGGACGCGAATTGCTTGGCCCGTTCATTGTGTCCATGACGCGCGGACCCGCCGATCTCCTGACCGTGCTCTTGCTCGCCCGGTGGGCCGGCTGCGCCCGAGGACTGCAAATCGTACCGTTGTTTGAGACGCTGGATGATCTGGATGCCTCGCCCCGCATCCTCTCCGACCTGTTCGCAGTCGACATTTACCGCCAACATCTCGCGTCCATGGGTAACGAGCAAATTGTCATGATCGGCTACTCGGACAGCAACAAGGATGGCGGCTATCTCGCATCGAACTGGGCACTCTACCAAGCCCAGGAAAAAATAGCCGAGGTGTGCTCCCGGAACGGCATCCGGCTTACGCTCTTTCACGGCCGAGGAGGAACGGTCGCGCGCGGCGGCGGTCCCGCTAATCGCGCCATCCAGGCACAACCGCCCGGGACCATTAACGGGCGTTTTCGACTGACGGAGCAGGGAGAAACAATTGCCTCGCGCTATTCCGATCCGGACCTGGCGCATCGCCATCTCGAACAGATTGTGAGCGCCATCATCCTGGCTAGCGACCCGGCTGCCGACGGACCGTCGACGCGCCCGGAATGGCGCGCAGCCATGACGACGATGTCTGCCCGGGCCCGGGCAGAGTATCGCGCTCTCGTTTACGAGATGCCCGGCTTTATCGACTTTTGGCAGGCGGCAACACCCATCGAAGAAATCAGCGACCTGAGCATCGGCTCGCGCCCCACCTTCCGCCGGGGGAGCAACCTGCAGATTACGCGAATTCGCGCTATCCCGTGGGTCTTTTCCTGGATGCAATCACGCTTTAACCTTCCGAGTTGGTACGGGCTGGGAGCCGCGCTGGCTCACGAACGCTCTAATCCGGAGCACGCCAAAGTGTTGCAGGAGATGTATGCAGAGTGGCCCTTTTTCCGTGTTCTGCTCGACAATGCGGAGATGTCGCTCCTTAAAGCAGATATGGGGATTGCGGCGCTCTATTCCGGCCTCGTCCCGGACCGAGCCTTGGCGGAGGAAATATTCGCGCGCATCCGTGCTGAGTACGACCGCGCTCAGGAAGCCGTCCTCGCCATTACCGGCCATTCCGCGCTGATGGATTCAGATCCTGTGATCCAGCATTCAGTTGAACTGCGCAATCCATACGTCGATCCGCTCAATTACATTCAAGCGGAAATGCTGCGCCGCCTGCGTTCTTTACCTGACCCGAATAGCGCAGAGGCGGGTCAGTTACGCGAGGTCATTAATATCACGATCAATGGGATTGCCGCGGGACTGAGGAACACGGGGTAGTGGATAGTGGATAGTGGTCAGTGGACAGTGGACAGTGCTCAGTTCTGGTGAAAAGCCAGTCACCGTCGGTTGCGCTGAACACTGCATACTGAATACTGCTCACTGCTCACTGGCCACTACCCACTGACCACTATCCATTAGGCACTGGGGTACGAGCCGAGGACTTTGAGGAAAGAGACCTTGTCGCGCAGGCCGGCGAGCGCCTGGCGGCAGACCATATCTTCCTTATGGACTTGAAGATCCATGTAAAAGACGTAATGCCAGGGGTCGCGCCGGTCGGGTCGCGATTCCAATTTGGTGAGGTTGATGTCACGCGACGAGAATTCGCCGAGGCAGGCGTGGAGGGCGCCAGGGACGTGTTGGGTGGCAAAGACAAGCGAAGTCTTTGAATTCTCGGACCGAGGCGTCTCGGTCCGAGAAATGACAAAGAAACGGGTAAAGTTGTTGGACAAGTCCTGAATCTCGCGGGCGAGGACTTTCAGCCCGTAGATGCCGGCGGCGGTCTCGCTGGCAATGACGGCCGCGCCGCGTTCACCGCTTGCCGCCAACTGTTTGGCGGCACCTGCCGTATCATACGCTGCCACAGCTTCCCAACCATGCCCGGCGACAAATCGCTCGCTCTGTGCGAGCGCGGCGGGGTGCGAATAAACACGGCGGATATCTGTGATCGAAACTCCCAACGGCGCCATCAGCGCCAGCCGGACGGGCAGAATCACCTCGCGCACAATCGGCAAATCATAGTCGAGGAGCAAGTCATAGGAGGCATTGATCGCTCCCGCCGTGGAATTCTCAATCGGCACCATGCCCAGATTCACGCGACCGTCCTTGACAGCGCGGAAGATTTCTTCAAAGGTCCGGCAAGCAAGTGTCTCGGTCCCGCCCCCA
>JBLMXX010000024.1:0-5490 GCA_050257995.1 Acidobacteriota bacterium
CCCCCGCCAAGATCGCCGCGCTCAGACTGATGAAGGCAATCAAGATGCCGATGTAGACTAACAGCCCGCGCAGGATCGGTCCCTCTTTGCCAGCCATGCCCGCGGTGCTCGCGCCGACGACAATCTTGGTCGGCGCGATGACGGACCCGATCGCGCCGCCCGCCGTTTGCGCCGCGAGGATCAACGGCACGCTGTAGCCGAGCAAGTCCGCCGTGCGTTGCTGCAACCCCGCAAAGACGACGTTGGAATTGGTGTTCGACCCGGTCATGAACGCACCCAGCGCGCCAATCCACGGCGACGCGAGCGGGAACAGCGTGCCGACACCTTGCGCGAGCCCGCGTGCGAGGATATCGGTCATTCCCGCATGCGACATGACGACGGCCATCGAAACCATCGCGGCGATGCCGAGACTGGAGGGCAAGACTTGCTTCACCGTTCCGCTGAGGATGCGGGATATCGCGCCGGGTGGGTACAGCCCGGCACGCCGATAAATCAAATACGCGGCAACCGATGCATACGTCAAAATCGCACCCGCGTGCGCGAACAGCGTGATCTTGCGCCCAAACTCCGCCGGAGTGACAAAGCCGAGCGCGGTCCGCATTTCAGGAAACTTGACCGCGATCACGACCTGGCTCAAGAACGCCTTTAGGGGCGCGGCAAATTCGATGAGCAGTGTCGCCGCAATGAGAGCGAAATAGGCTGAAAACGCCAACGCCACCGGCTTGATGTCGATCGATTGTGGTGAATCCGCTCCTGGATCGTTGCGATACCAGCGCGCGAAAACGAAACCGAGCGCCAATCCGGCCATTCCCGCGCCAAATCCGCCGATATTCCACATCCCATTCGTCGCGAGCCAATATTGCGTCAGCGCCATCGCCGCGCCCATGACGATTCCGGGAATCGCCAAGCGCCGTACCGCGCTCCAGCCGTCCGCCGCGTGGGCAACCATCAATCCGCAGCCGAATCCCGTTAGGCCCAGCAAGAGCGCCGCCGGGGGTGCCAGGAGGGAACCCGGTAAATTCGTCGCCGCCATCAATGCGGTAAAAGATGAGGCGAGCGAGCCGAACGTCACCGACCATGCGTGACCCAGCGAGGGCGCGATCACCGCAACGACCGGCGTAAATCCGAGTCCGATCATTAACGGCGCGGTGACCGCGACCGGAACGCCGAATCCGCCGACGCCCTGCAGGAATGATGCAAAGGGCCAGCTAATCAACAGCGCCTGCATCCCGCGATCCGAAGTCAATTGCGGCAATGCCTGACCGAGTGTCTTGATCGCTCCCGCTTCCTCGGCGACGCGAAAGAGGAGAAACGCCGACCAAATGATGAGCAGCACGTCGAGCGTGAGCAGCAGCCCTTTGGTTTGCGCGAGCGCGAGCAGATCGATGCCCGCGCCAAAATACGCGACGGCGATAACCATCGTTGCGATCCAGCCGGCAGCGCCCGCTTTCGCCGCGCCCCAGCGAAAGCCGACCATCAGAACAAGGATCAGCAGAATTGGCGCCAGAGACACAAGCCAGTCAATCAACATTGCCCTCATCCCCCGTTCCAAAATTCGGCGGTATCTTTTTCATTCCCATAACCCAAGAGATCGTCGAGCCGGCGCCATAAGGGATCGAGCGCCGGCACGGTGGAAATCGCCGCACGCGTCACGTCGTGAATCCAGCCCGGAGGTTTGGTGAACGGGCATACGCGAATGCAAACGGTGCAATTGTCTGCCGGACCCATCGCCCAGTAACGGCGGCAGGACTCGTTGTTCAGATGCCAGACGTAATGACCGGCGCTGTTCGAAATGTTCGGTCCCATCCAACTTCGCTCGCCTTGGGAAATCGCGTGGCACGGACACCCGGTCGCGCATTTCTGGCACACACCGCAGAATTCGGCGACGCCAAAGCGGATCGGGTAATCGCGCTGGAGCGGTAAATCCGTTACAACTTTGCACAAGCGCACGCTCGGTCCGAATTCCGGCGTAATCAGCTTGCCGTTCCGTCCCTGTTCGCCGAATCCCGCGTCGATCGCCATTGGGATATTCAACCCGAGGTCGTTGATGGACGGAATCGCGTGATAGCCGAGACCGCGCAGGAACTGCGCCAGCGTCGAAACGAGCAGCGCCATGCGGCTGTAAGTGATGCGCGTCTCCGCGCACCCGATTGGCGACGGCGCATACGCGAGGGTGCCGCTGTCCATCCGCTTGCCCATCACGATGACCCATTGCATCGCTTTCGGGATGACCAATTGATGCTCGGTTTCGTTAGGCGTGTCGACCATTTCAAAAACGATCTCTTTGTGCTCGCCTTCTTCCCACATCGCGTGCGAATAAATCCACAGCGGATTGAGCGGGGCAATGCCGACAATATCCGCGCCGAAGAAACGCGCCGCCCGCTTGACCATCGCCGCCGCGTCGGCGGGCGCGCCTTCCCATCGGGCATCTCGGGCGACCGGCTTGCCTTCTTCCGGCATCCACGCGGTTAATCCGCGATTCGCTGCGTTGATGCCGGTGCCAAATTCAAAGGCGACCGCACCGGCGGCGAGAAACAGCCCATAGTCGCGAATGCCATACCCCGACTGACCGGATTGAATCCGCTGGGCGCGCGTCGCGCCGACCTTTTTCGTGAACGCGCGAATGGTTTCGTCCCAGTTCGGTCGCCCGACCGTCAAATTGTTGCGTTGATCGAAGCGGCGATAGGTGTCGGGGTCGATCCGGTAGGGCGGTTGGTCAGCGGGCAAAGTCTTGACCCAGAATGGACTACGCGTTGCCATCGGTTACGCCTCGAACGTTCTATTTTCGAGAAGCTGACGGGGGATCAAAAGGATGTCCTCGCGCTCTTGCTGGTCGACGCCAACGCCATCCGCGATCGGAAAAAAGCAGGCGAGGCGCAGTGGGATTTCTATCGCATTGACGACCAGATGGCACAGCCCGCGTGGGACGAGGAGCGCATCGCCTTCGCTCAGTTTGTACAACTCGCCTTCAATCCAGAGTCGCCCTTCCCCATTGAGCACGAACATTGTCTCTTCAAACGTTTGGTGGATGTGGGGATGCCGCGGCTTTTGCTGCGATGCCGGATCCATATCCACGATACGAAAGGTCACCTGCTCCGTGCCCACGGTGCTCGCCGAAAGCAATTCGGCGATCTTGCGATTGGGGGCTTGGCGGAATTCGACTTGAGCAAGGTTACGCTTCTTTGCGAGCATTGATCTCTCCATCCGAGGCAAATCGCCTCCATCGGGATGAAAGAATGGGTATGCGCGGAGCGCGCCATCGCGCGCCCGATCAATCATGGACTGCCCCGGCAGCCAGTTCGCCGTGCGCGGGCGCGGGGATTAGCATTACGGCAATCGCGCCGAGACCGGCGACCACGGCGAGGACCTGAAAGGCGAGTTGATAAGGTTCTGGCGCGGTGTTCGAGCCGCCCAAATTCTCAAACCCGCGTGCCAGGAGCAGACCGAGGAGCGGCGTAGCAGCTGCCGACCCGGCAAACCGCAGCATATTGTACAACCCGGAAGCCAGACCGGCTCTTTCAATTCCCAATGCCGCGACCGCTTCTTTCGAAAAGGGAACGAGACAAGCCCCGCCAAAGAAACCGGCGGCGATCATTCCCGGCGCAAACGCGATAATATCGGTGCTCGTGCTGACCATGCTCATCCACAACAGCCCCGCGGCTTGACCGATGGTGCCCATATTCCCCGATACGCGCGTCGCCCAATGATCCGCCAAATATCCCCCGAATATCACGCCGATGAATAGCGGCAGTCCGTACAGGAACATCACCCAGCCGACCATGCTCGGAGACTGGTGCAGCACATTCGCAAGATAGAGCACGAGGACAAACCGCGCGCCATCATGCGCGAACATGCGCAAGTTCACGGCGAGCGTAGGTCCGATGAAATGGCGGTTGCGGAATATATCACTCCCTATGAATGGATCCGGCTTGCTCCGCGCATTCCAGATGAGGACGGCGAAAGCGCATCCCGCGATAATCCATAGAATCAAGTCGAGCGTCGAGCCAAAAGGGATCAGACTGCCTGTCGTCGCCGCCAGCAGCGTGCTGCCCACGCCAACCATCAGCGCGACCGCGCCGAGCGAATCAAAGGGCGTGGCGTTGCGGGACTGGAACCCGCTCGGGATAAAGCGCATCCCCACGTAAAGTGACGCCAAACAGGCGACCGTGATCAATAGGAAATTCGAGCGCCATCCCAACCACTCGGTAATGATCCCGCCGATGATCGGTCCGGCCATAAGACCGAATGGATTAGCGGCATTCCAAAACCCCAGCGCGCGCCCGCGGCGTTCTTTCGGAAATTCTTCCACAATCACCGCCATGCCGATAGAGAAACTCGCCATGCCGATTCCCTGGAGCGCCGCGGCGGCGACGAGCCAGGTAAAAGTGGGCGCGGGAATCATCAGCGCGCAGCCGAGGGTAAATATCGTCAAGCCGATCAGATATAACCGGCGCTTGCCCAGCATATCCGCCAGCCGGCCGTAAATCGGTTCCAGTGGAACGCGCGGGACGAAGGGCGCGGCGACGACCCACGCGAGCAATTCGACAGGCACGCGGTATTCTCGCTGAATCGCGGGAAGCGCGACGGACAACATGCCGGAGGCAATCAGCGCGAATCCGCTCGGCGCCATCATCGCGATGAGCAGCCAACGCTCGCGCGCGGAGAAACCTGACATCAACGCCTCGGCGCGACAACGCGGCGCACCGGACCGGCGCCGTAGGTTTTATTTTCGCGTTCTTCGGGCTTGGCTTCCTCCGATTGCTGATCCACGTATTCGAGCGCGCCGGCAGCGTTACGGTACTCTTCCGGTCCCCAGAAAGACCGCGGCTGTACAGCGGCGACTTTGACTTTCACGGCGTGACTCCCTTGCCGGCGACGAGTTCCACCGGATATGGCGTCAGGCAGCGGTTGCCCTCGGCGGTAATCCCATACGTGCGGCTGATGGCGATGCCCCATTCGCCTTGCGGCGCGAGCACATCCGGTCTCAGGACGACGACCATTCCCGGCTTCAATGTCTGCTCGAATTCTTCTGCCTCGCATCCTTGGGCGTACACGCGCGGAGTGCTGGCCGCGATGTCGAGACCCTGCAGCACGAGCGGCGCGCATTGGTAGCCCCTGTCGCGGAAGAATCGGGCGGCTCGCGCGATTTCGTCCAAACGCGTGCCAGGCTGCAAACATCCTTCCAGATGTTTAAACCCCGCCTCGGCGATTTGCCACAATTCGTTCACGGCAGATGCGGACTTGCCCACGCATATTGGATTGGCGATCTGCGCGGTGGTGCCCATAAAGCCGGCAGAAATATCGGCGAGAATCAAATCACCATTCTCAAGCCTGCGACTCGTGGGCAGGGGGTTTGCCGCCGGCAAGGCGGGCGCACTGCCGGGAGTCGAGCCAAGCGCAATCGAATCGACCCGACCGCCGCCTGCCAAAATCACTTTGGTCGCCGCCGCGGAGAGCGCGTGCTCGGAGACGCCGGGCGCGGCGCGATCG
>JBLMXX010000025.1:0-12009 GCA_050257995.1 Acidobacteriota bacterium
GCTGAAAAGTCCCTGCCCCCAGCCCGGAAGCATCGACGACGATCTGCACATCGTCAGGAGATAGATTCTGTAATGTCGGCAGCGGTCCCGACAGGATGACATCCACCTGGGCAGGAGACACCGAGGGGTTCAGACCGCGGCGCAGGCCCTGAACGATAACGTTGCGGCGGACTGTCTGTCCTCCCATAATCGGCGTCACCGAGATCTGGACGCTAGAGCCTTCGTTGTTCAATGCCGATACAGAATCCGGAAGGGACAGACCTACCCGCTTGGTGACGTCCGCCGTTGCTCCCGTCACATCCACCGGCATCGTCTCGACAAAGCCGGCGATTTTCGCCAGCACATCCGCACTGCCGACAATCGTCGCCGACGAAGGACTGACGACGATGTTGCTGACCCAATAGCCCGGAGCGGGCACGCCTTTCAGCGTGGCTTTGATGGAGACATCCTTGTAACCGACGCGCTGTTCAACCTGGACACTGACTGTGGCGGTGCCGGGTGTGATCGTGACCCCCTGGACAGTGTTGCTTTGAGCATCCCGAGCGATGAGGGTGATCTCGCGCTCGAACGGCGTCTTGGCGCCGCGTAGGAATACGTCCGCTACCACTTCCGTGACCTGATCGACCAAAATTCCCGGTCCGCTGACGGTCACTTGCTGGGGATTCACAGTCGGCGGCTTGACGGTAAACGCTTGCGGCGCGGTGTCAAGCACGTCACTGTGGACGTCAAAGACCCGCGTCTTGAGTTGTTCCAGACGAATTCCCACGGCCGATGGCTCGACGGAAACGACCGTCACCTGTGGATCGGCGATCTGGTACTTGAGCGGCACCTGGTGGAGTCCAACGCCCAGTCCCTGCAAGTCCGCTATCATGTGGAACGAACTGGGGCTCAATTGGTCCCAATTTGCTTGCGGAGCGCGGATCTTTAATCGTACCGTCGTCGTCGACCGTTGATACACGACAAGCCCGTCTGGGATATTCACAATCTCTATCGATAAGGCTTCGGGGTACAGGTCTTGGCGGTTAGGATTGGACTCGCTCGTCGCGACAGACCAGACGACCACAGCCAGTAGCAAAGCCATAATTATGGAATTCACGCGTCGTATCAGCGCACGTATCATCTATGTCTTCTCAGAACCATTGTGGCTCCACCAATGTTCGACACTGGCGGGCGGGTGATAGAGGCGGTGGAGCAAACGACTCAATTCGCCCTCATCCATGCGGCGCACCAGGCGGCCGTTATACGCCACCGAGATCGTGCCCGTCTCCTCCGAGATGACGATCGCGATAGCATCTGTCCCTTCGGTAACTCCCACGGCAGCACGATGGCGGGTACCCATGTCCCGTTCCAGCGACCGGCTTTCGGAGAGGGGCAACATGCAAGCCGCCGCGACCACGCGGTCTTCTCGGATAATGACCGCCCCGTCATGGAGGGCGGTATTTTTGTAAAAAATAGACAAGAGCAGGTCACTGGACGCGCGGGCGTCCAGCACAATGCCTGTATCGACAAAATCCTGCAAGCCCGTACTACCTTCCAGCACGATAAGCGCGCCAAATTGGTGCTTCGCCAACTCGCTCGCGCTGCGCGCGACAATGTTGACAATCTGCGCCGTCGATGTGCTGCGCCGCGAAAGCAGCGTGCCAGGTCTCCCCAGGCGTTCCAGGGCGCGCCTTAGTTCGGGCTGAAAGATGACCGGGATGGCGACCAACAGCGCGGGGATAGAGTTACGGATCAACCAGCTGAACGCCGTGAGTTGAAACAGATTACTGGCCAATACCGCCAGAAAAATCACGAGCAATATGCCGCGCAGAAGTTGGACGGCACGCGTACCTTGGATCAGATAGAAAAAGCCGTAAAAGACAAGGGCGACAAGTAGAATGTCCAGGAGGCTGGAGAATGTTAAATGCGATAAGAGATCAACGAGCGTACTCAAGGCAACCTCTATGCTGCTCTAGTCGCCAATCTGCTGCAGAAGCTGTTTATACTCCTCAATTCGCGGTGGGTCCATCGAGATGATCTGGCGGACGGTAGCCGCCGCGGCTTGTTTTTGTCCCGTGCTTAACTGCAAGTCGCCGAGTGCATCCAGTGCAGCAATGGCTTTGTCCTTCTCTCCCGCAGCAATGAAAGTCTGGGCTAGGCGAGCGCGGGTGGAAGACTCATTTGGATGGCTCTGGATCAGCCCTTCCAATAAAGAAATCGCTTTCCGGGGTTCATTGCTTGTCCGGTACCGCGCCAGCAGGTCATCCAGATCTTTCTGCGCGGCTGCCGTTTGACCCAATCGGAATTCCAGATCGACCACGTGGACGAGGGCGCGTTCATCATCCGGCGAAAGCTGGCGGATCTCCTGGTAAGCCGCTAGGGCATTCTTCCAATTTCCCTTGCGCGTCCATGTTTCGGCGAGTCGGTGGCGTAAATTGATCACCGTGGAATTGGTAATGCCTGCACGCGCGGCGAGCCGAATGCCCTCGCCGAATTTCTCGGCGGCTTTGTCAAGCTGCCCCGCGCGCAAATGCCCTTCGCCCAACTCTAGGTACTCTTGGACCGCCTCATCCATCCGCCCCTGCTTGGTCAAAATATCGATCAGCTTGGAACGGTCGCCCACGTTGTCGGCAGCGAGTTTGAGCAATTGGCGATAGAAACCCTCCGAACGCGCGAGGTCACCCCGCGCGTTCGACAATTCCGCGAGCGTCTGATATTTCGCCCGCGCATCCTCGATACGCCCCTCCCTCGCCAGGATCTCTGCTAGCCGAACATGCGCCGGCAAGTAGGTCGGCGCCAATTCGATGGCGCGATAGCATTCCTCGCCCGCCGCCTGGAATTTCGACCGGCGCAGGTATTCTTGGGAAAGCGCGAGCGCTTCCAGCACCTTGTCGGATTCCGGCACCTCAATTACTTCAGCGAGACTGACTTGAGATCCCTCCTCGCGCAAGGACTCGAGGTGGTGCCGGACCTCCCGGACTTTGTCCTCCCAACCCTTGCTGGTCAGGAATTCTTCCAACGAACGGCTGAACGATTCAGCCTGTTCGCGGTCACCCTTGGCTGCATAACTCTCTGCCAACCCCTCATACACCGATATCAACTCGTCTGCCTGATCCCGCTGAACACTCGTCAGATCGACAATCTTCGTCACCTGCAAAAAATGCTCCACGGCAGCGTCCACTTTACCCTGCGCCCGGCAACACTGCCCGAGGGCAAAATGACTGGCCAGCGCATAGTTCGGCTCTGCAACAGTATCATTCAACAGACGCACCGCATCCTCATAGCGCATGGTCTCGAAATACAGCAAACCAAGATTAAACTTGACCTCCGCACGCGTTACGCCTGCGGCTATCAGCTTGCGGTAGCATTCGATTGCATCGGCAACTCGATGCTGGGTCTGGGCGTCTAGCGCGCGGGCAATCAATGAGTCGATTTCCGGCTGGCGCAGGGATGGAGCTTCAGCGGAACGTGAACGCCGTTCCGCCGGTTCCAATTTCGACGGACTGGTGCGCTCTTCGAGCAAAGTCTCGGCAAGTCGAGAGAGCGCGGCCTGTTGAGCCTGATTAACCGGGCTGGCCATCGGTTCCGAAACCGCAGCCTCGCCGCGCTGTAATTCTTCGACCAGCGCGCTTGCCGCAGCATTGCGCGAATCAAGCAACTGTGCTCTTTGGGCCGCGGCGAGGGCCTGCGAATTCTCCCGCCGTCTTTGAAAGATCTTGGCCATCGCCACGTACTCTTTCGCGGCCAGCGAGATGTGACTGCCCTGTTCAAAGGCCTCGGCCAAACGACCGTGCACATCTGCGCGGTCCGGCTCCAAGGCGATGACTTTTTGCCACACCTCGACGGCTTTGCCCATTGCCTTGTGCGATAGATGCATCTCGGCAATTGCGAGGTACGTAGCTACGGCTTCTCCCTTTTGACCCATTCTTTCCTGCAGCTGTGCAATTCGGAAAAGTGGCTGAGGATCATTCGACTGCATCTTCGAGGTAATCCGATGCTCGTGCAGAGCACTTTCCAACTGTCCTGACTCTTCCAAGGCATGCGCCAAACTCTGATGCATGGTCGCGTCATCGGGAAACTCGCCCATCGCGCGCCGATACTCGGCGATGGCTTTAGCCCAGTGTCCATCCCATGCAGCGTTATGCGCTTTTTTAATGGCGTCCTGAAAGATAGCTTTGTTTCCTGGCATAAATGACCTTTCAAGAGACCGGACGGTCCCTCGACGAAAATCGGCTCGTCATCGTGCTTTCATGGGCTACTTATTTTCTGTTTTTCGCATTGCGAGGCAGCACTCGCCTCACCAGTCTCTTTCGCTCCGCGGTAGGGGAGGGCAAGTGAGCATTCGTGCCGGCCATCAAAATCGCAAGAACAGCTTTTTGGGCATGCATGCGATTCTCTGCCTGGTCGAACACAACCGAATGAGGTCCATCCATCACCTCGTTCGTGATTTCAGCCCCGCGGTGCGCTGGCAAACAGTGCATCACGATCGACTTTGGCTTGGCGAGCGCGACCAGGTCGGAGTTGATCTGAAATGGCGGAAAGATCCGGGCACGCTCGGCAGCTTGCTCTTCCTGCCCCATGCTCGCCCACACGTCCGTATAAAGCACGTCGGCTTCCTGCGCCCCCTCCCGCGGGTCATTCGTGAGAGTTACCTGACCGCCAATGGCCCGCGCTCTGTCAACAGAAGCCAAGTCTAACTCATAGCCGTTGGGCGAAGCACATACGAATTCCGCCCCGCCTAGCGAGCAGGCGAACATCAGGGACCGTGCGACGTTATTGCCATCCCCAAAGAACGCAACCCTGAGCCCGTCCAACCTGCCGAAACGCTCGACAATAGTCAAAGCGTCGGCAAGCGCCTGGCAGGGGTGTTCCCGATCGGACAAGCCATTGATGACCGGTACACGGGAGTACTGCGCGAGTTCCACCACATGAGCATGCGCAAACACGCGCGCCATAATGCCATCCACATATCGCGAGAGAACACGCGACACATCTGCGATGCTCTCCCGCTGGCCTAGCCCGATTTCATTCGGCGACAGGTACAGCGCTTGTCCGCCGAGATGAAGCATTGCCATGTCGAATGAGACACGGGTGCGCAGGGATGGCTTTTGAAAAACCATTCCCAGCGTTTTGTTCTTGAGCACGGGCTCGTTGCCGGTTTCTCGCCACTCTGCTTTAAGCCTCTTGGCTGTGTCGAGGTACTGTCTCAGGTCCGCCTGAGACAAATCGGCAATGGCAAGCAGGTGTTTCATAGAAGGCTCCACCAAAGATATAGTTTACATCAACTTGTGGCCATTGATCAAAAGCGCAAACTGGCAACCCAGAAATTGAGCGGCCCGCCGGCACATGACCATCCGGCTCAAAAAGATCTCAAAATACTCTTCGACCGAAGAGAGAGCGGTATCCACTTGGAGGTCGAGCGTGATCGACTTGTCCGCGCCGTCCACATGCACAAAGGAGCGCCGTACCGAATAGTTGACCCTGTCATGAATGTCAAACTTTTTCGGATCGGGATTTTGCACCCGGCTCATGTGGACGTCCGCTTTGTCCGCAATGATCACCGCGGCGGCAATCGGACTGACGGCGACGCCGATGGGCTCCTCGTGGTTCCCGATGGCGCCCATGATGAGCGTCACTTCCTCAATCGGCATCTTGAGCCGCATCAGCACATCTCGCGCGAGCAGTGCCCCCGTCCGCTCGTGGCCGTCGCGGTGCACCAGGTTGCCCGTGTCGTGAAGGTAACCGGCAATCGACGCCAGTTCCGCCGAGCGCGGCTCATAGTCCAGTCGGCTCAGAATGTTTCCGGCGATGCTGGAAACCAAGTGAGCGTGCCGTTCGCCGTGCTCGGTAAAGCCCAGCGCCTCCATCATGGCGTTTGCCGAGTGCAGATAGGTGCTAACTTCGTGATCGCGTTCGAGATCGTCGACGGTAACCAAGTCTCATCCTACAATGGCAGAATACGTCCCGTGATCGTGTTCGCTTCGATTACCAAGAGCCCGACGCTTGCCTGCTGCCCGGGTGACGGGGCAACCGCACCAGGATTGAACAGCAGGACCCCGCCGTGCATCTTTATATAGGGCTGGTGTGTATGACCGAAGACGATCGCATGGACGTCAGTAAACTCTTTCATCACGTGGGCAAATAGGGCATCCATTCTGGACCGGGCATTTAAAAGGTATCGCCCACGCCGAAGGATGTTGCCCTGCCAAGCCCGATGACCGTGGATGATGCCGATGGCGCGGTTGGCAAATTCCAATCTCTGGGATTCCTGAAGGTATTTCCTCACTTCCGCCCCGTCCCTATTGCCGTACACAGCATATGTCTGGGCGATTGGCTCCAGTTGTTGCAAGACTCTCAAGTCACAGATATCCCCGGCGTGCAGGATAATGTCCACGCCCCTGAAAATTTCCAATACGCGCGGCGGAAGCTCATCTATGAGTTCTGGAACGTGCGTGTCGGCAAGGACGCCAATTTTCATCTAGGGTCCATCAGGGACAAGGTATAAGGACAAACGCGCTAGAACCAGAGCGAAAAACTCGCGACCAGCATCGCGACCAGCACATAGGATTGGACGTGCCGGGCATACAACTGACCGTCCCGGTCAGCATAATACCTCACTTGCCAGAGGATCTGAGCAAGCAATCCTAGCAGCACCAAGCCCACCCCTATGGGCGTCTTGCCGCCGACTAATAGCAAGATCACAAGCACCTGGGGCAAATTGCTCCATGCCATCCAGTGGCTGTTCCGTGTGGTGGCCAACCCCAGCAACGCGCGATATACTATCGTAAAGACGAGCGCAAAGATCAGCGATACCCACGAAAAAGAACCGAAGGCCGTCTGGGCAATCATCCAGGGCAGGGCAATCTCCGCGATGGATCTCAGACCGGCGCCGCGGGCCGTCCCAATTCTCCCCTCGATCAGAGAGAACAGCATGATCACGCACGTAAGCAATAACGGGACCGAATTTGCCTGGCTCAACACAATGGCGATACACAGGGCAAGTGAGCCGATGATCAAGAGACCGACGATCTCCGAATCCACGATGGGCCAGATGAACTGGCGGAAATGCGTGATGCGGCGGCGGAATCTGCGCGCACCGCGCATCCAGCGCGGCGCAGAGTACTCTTGCGATTCGTCAAGCCAGGTGGGAGCGACCGTCGAGCTTCGGCGGAGCGCATCGCGCCAATCGGATTGCAGCCACAGGGCACGCCATGCGCCCAAAAGTGCATCACACAACAGGAGGCACAAGACCAGAAAAAGGAGCGCCTGTCCTCGGAATGCCAGCCCTCCGGACGCCAGCACGCCGCACAACGCTGCCCATGAGGGACCCAGGAAGGTCAGCGGGCGTGTCGGTCGTACGTCGAGCGCGATCCACCGACCGACCAGAGGGCGCGTCGAAAACGATTCTTCCATCTCGCGTATGATACCACAAAACAGAATGAGTTCAAAACCGCACTAGTTTTCCAACCTGAGCCAATCGAGTCGCCGGATCCCATTAGCGGCTGGCACAGAAACGAATATCGGTGACATTTGCCTGCTTGGCATTGTAACATAGAGGCACGGTAGCGGCAAATAGGTTTTCTTCGCGCCTCTCGTCCATATTATTCCACGCCCACTTACAGCATCAGGGCCAATTGAAGTATACTTCAACTCGGCTCGGCAAGTTTGACCCGGGAAAACACATCAGTTAAAATGGTCGGCGAGGAGGTGAACTGTGATTCGCGAATACCGGTCGAGCCTATTCCCTCTGCTCACCTTTATCATTTTGCTCACGGCTTGCCAACAGGGCACACCTGCACTGCCCTCAGTGCTACCTCCCATTGCCAATACACCCACACGGTCTAGCGCTCCTGATGGCGTAACGCCTCTGCCCACTGCTCCGCCGATTACTGCTTCTACTCCCGCGCCTTCCCCATCCCCGGGCATCGTCATGCCTCTCGCACAGCAACATTTTACTTTGAATACCCTGCCGGGCATCGGACGCGCGCCTTATTCAATGATCTCCCTCGGCGATACCTTGTATGTTGTTAACGCAAGGACGAACAACGTTGCTGTTATCCAGAAGAACCGTGTCCTCAAATTCATCCCGGTCGGCAAGCGCCCCGGCGCAATTGCTGCCGATCCGCTGCAAAAGCGTTTGTACGTGGCCAACGTGGAGGACAAGAGCCTGAGCCTTATCACCGACGATGCGGTGGTCCTAACGCAGACCCTCGGAGAAGAGCCCAGTGCCCTTCTCTTTTTCGAAAACCATCTCTTTGTTGGCTTGGGCAACAAGGCGCTGATCCTGGTCCTGGATCCAGCCACCCTGAAAACCCAGGTGACCATCCCCCTGGCTAAAGGATTCGACGTCTCGAACCTCGCCGGAGACGCTATTCACCATAGAATCTATGCCACCCCTTATGAAAGATTGGCCGTAATCGACTCGACGAATATGCGAGTGTTGACAATCCTGGATACGAAAGGGAGCTCTTACACCCTCTTGCCGAATCCGGCGAATGACAGTATTTTGTTCACCGCGTATGACTCCAAGACAAATTCGCAATACCTGACCAAAAATGATCCACTTTCCGGCGCCGAGCGAGGGCGCGCTCTAATAGGCGGCGATCCGCACGGTGCAGTGATGAGCGGTGATGGGACACGCGTCTATGTAGCGAACTCGTATACCAATGACGTGAGCATCATCGATCCGCGTACGATGACGCCCATCGCGACCGTTCCCGTCGACTTGCAACCCTATGCTCTGTCATTAGACGAAAACGCACACCGCCTTTACGTGGCAAATTACAGTAGCGACAACATCAGCGTGATCGATACCGGCACCAACGAGGTTGTCGGCGATATTCCGCTTGGAATGATTCCGTCCGCCCTCGAGGCAAATGAGAGCGCGGGCCGCGTGTACGTCGCAAGCGCCTCGACCGATTCCGTATACGTTGTCGAAGGGACGCGTGTGATCAAGGAGATATCCGTAGGTCGTCACCCCATTGATTTAGCGCGCGACGAGCAGTCCAATCGCCTTTTGGTCGCGAACATGGCCGATCGCACCCTTTCGATTATCGACGAGACCAATTTCAGCGTGCGCACTACTCAGCCGATCACGCGATTTTTGACGACGGTGGCAGTTGATCTCGCACGCGGGCGCGTTTTCGCGGGCGATGTTGTGCTCGACCTCAAAACTCTGAGCCCGATCAGCAGCCTCACGATGCAGGGCAACACCATTGGATCGCAGATTACGCCGGATTGGGTGCGAGTGAATCCCAACAATAACCGGATTTACGCAGTGGGATGGAACGGCACACCGGGCTCGAACTCACGCCAAGTGACATACAGTGTGGATGGGAACAGTTTGAAACAGAGTTCGCAGATGGCATATTTCGGCAACACAACCGCGCTTGCATTTGATCCCGAAATGAATCGTGTATTCCTGGCAGGTACGCATCCTTTGCTTTATACGAATGAGTTGAATGTTTTCGACAACGCGGACAAGAAATTGCTCTCCCTGCCAATTCCTGGACGAACGACAGGAATGCTTTACAACCCGCAAACCCACCACCTTTTTCTGTCGCAGACCGCCCCCTACTTCAGTGGATATGGAGCGACGCCTACCCCTGCCGACAATACTGTTCAAGTCCTGGATACAAATTCCTTCGGTCTCGTCGCGCGATTGGTGATGGCCTCGCCCGGCAAAATGGCACGGCTTGGCAACACCATATACGTCGCCAACCGCGACGACGGCTCTCTCACATTGGTCCAGGATACAAAAGCTGCCATTCCGCCATCGCCCACGCCGACCCTCACACTTACCCCATATCCCACCCTGCCGCCTCCCACATCCACGCGCGTAACAACAACAGGTAAGATCACCACCACCCCACGCGCGGCAGCGACAATCCCCACCTGTACCATCTCGGTGACGGTCTTGGCTTCGCGGGTATGGTCACCCCAGGTGGCCGCACGCATTGGCTGCCCAACCGAGCCACAGCACTCGCCGGGTTTCGCCTTCCAACCCTTCGAGCGCGGTGTTATGTACTGGCGGGAAGACGAAAAGCGGATTTATGTCCTCTTTGCCGATAACAACTGGGCGGCTTTTGAAGACAAATGGACCGACGCTCTGCCGGAGGACACGTGTCCAAGTATTTCCGTTCCGGCCGGGCGAGTTAAACCCAAGCGCGGCTTTGGCAAAGTCTGGTGCGAGCAATCCGGCGTCGCCGCCAAGATCGGCGCGGCAATTGGAAACGAAGCAGGCGGATATGTCGCACCGGTCCAGCGGTTCGAGCACGGGTTGATGATGGTGTCGGATTCCGGCCAGCTCTTCGTACTGTACACGGATGGCAAATGGGAGTAGAGCCGATTGAGGATAATGAACGGCGGATAGAAGGCTGTCGGTATAACAATCGCAGGAGAGGCATCTCTCCTGCGATCGTTTTTCAATCGGAGATGGGCTGTTGCTTTGCTAACGCGCTCCAGCCCTGAGGATCCTATATATTTGGTACAAGACGTACCCATAGATGGACCACACGCCTCCTACCACGAGCAAAAACAGAGTTACCGGTAACAGAGGCGGATTCGGCGTGATAAGGCTACCGTCGGGAGAGAGGAGCGGCTCCTCGATATCTAGCCGGACTTGCCGCAGGTCCACATCTTGAGCAGACGCCTCCATCGGTAGTCCGACCACAATTTTCGCTTCACTCGAAACCCAACCTTTGTCACCCTTAAATGACGCGATCATCTCGCGCGCTTGCCTCGGCAGATCGTCCACGACAAAGGAGACATGCCCCGCTGCATCCGTCTTGGCGGTGCCCAGGTCAACGGCACCGAACATGGTGTCCCGCGCAAATGCGATAGCGGCACCCCCTACCGGATTACCGTTATCTTCCTTCAACGTCACATCAAGAACGGGCTTGCCATTAGAGGAGGCAGCCTGGACTAACGTCATTTTGGTCTGCACGGAATCTTTGGGAACAGGAGCAGACGTCGTCTCAGCGGTGACAGGTGCGGTCGCTGATGGGGAAGGCGCCAGGGATCGCAGGTACGCGACGATATCTCTGATCTGGTCCTCGGTCAACATCCCGCCTTTGGATTTGCTCCATGCCGGCATCCCGCTCCCGGCCTTGCCTTCTCCTGTGATTTGGGCAATGGTCGCGTCATCCTTCGCACTCATATATTCACCGCTTCCAATCGCCGGTGCAAAACCACCCTTGCCCGCCCCGCCATGACACGCCCCACAGTACGTAGCGTATAATTTTACGCCGGGTGGATCATCCGCGCGTGCCGTCATTCCATTCAAGAAAAAGAGTGAGACCACCCCAACCAAGATAAAGAATCGCTTTGCCATATATTCTCCTTTGCTTTATCTGATCCATTCCCCTCAATCCACTACGTCTTATGCGTATCGGGCTGTTCATTAGTTTCCCAGATCGAGATGACGGGAAACATTTTTGAAAAGAGGGTATAAAGCAGAATGAAGGTTGCAAACGCTCCTGCGGTAATGGACCACTCTACCCAGGTGGGCTGGTAATGTGCCCATTCCCATGGCACGCCTTGAATCGGGATTCGCGGGCTGTACAAAGTAGGCACGATGATGATGTATCGCTTGAGCCACATGGCAACGTTGATTAGAACTGAGGCAACGACGATTGTCGCGATTGGGTGCGCCCGCATGAGCGGCAGGGCGATCCATACCAGGCCGAAGAGCGCAGCGATGATGCCAACAATGCGGGAGATGGACGCCAGCGAGGAAACCTGTATGTCAGCGCTGGCGCCGGCACCGGGAGTCGAGACGATTAAAGATATCAGGGCTATGGCTGCCGCCGCAACGACGGGACGAAGTAGCGGAGACGAGCGTTCCACTCTCACGGGCAACTTGATCAGATTGGGCAATGCCAACATCAGCGCCGGGAGCACAAACCCAGCCAAGATCATTCCCCAGAACATGGGAGCAAAATCACCCACGAACAGGAGCTGCATCACTCTCTGATCGGCTACTTCATTGCCATACGCCATCGTCAGGTATTCGCTCATTGTAAAGTAGAT
>JBLMXX010000026.1:0-3479 GCA_050257995.1 Acidobacteriota bacterium
TTATGAACTGGCTTGAATTGTCTGTCGAAACGGATGCGGAAGGCGCAGAAGCGGCTGCTGCATTGCTGAATGAATTTGTGAGCGGCGGCGCGGTGATCGAACAAAGGATCACTCCAGACGCAGGCGAGACGCTGAACCCAGCGCGGGCATTTATTGTCCGCGCTTTCTTCTCATCCGACGCCGTGGACGCGCTGGAACACGCCCAAAATGGCTTGTGGCATCTGGCACAACTGCGCGCGATGGGCGAGCCGCAAGTCCGCGAGTTGGCGGAAGAAGATTGGGCGGAAGCGTGGAAAAAGTACTATACGATCCTGCACCTGGGCAAGCACATTGTCATCAAGCCCTCGTGGCTGGAATATGCACCGGCGGTGGGCGAGGTCGTGGTCGAACTGGACCCTGGCATGGCGTTCGGCACAGGGTTGCACCCGACGACACGAATGTGTCTCGTTCTCCTTGAAGACCGGGTCGCCCGGGGTTCCCGGGTGCTTGACGTGGGAACCGGCTCGGGCATCCTGTCCATCGCCGCGGCGAAACTCGGCGCGGGTGAAATCCTCGCTCTCGATCTCGACCCCATCGCCGCCGAAACTGCCGGAAAGAATGTCGCCGCCAATCATGTTGAGAACATCGTGCAGGTCCGTCGCGGCTCGATCGAGTCAGACGCAGAATGTAACCTTTTTGACCTGGTCTGCATCAATATTCTGGCCGAAGTGATTAGCGATCTGGCGCCCGTGCTGGCTCCCGTCTTGCGTTCCGGAGGCTTTCTCATCGCTTCCGGCATCCTCGATTATAAGGCGGAGGAGGTCGTGGAGGCGCTGAAAGCCGTCGGCATCGCAGTGAGCGGGAGGATGCAGGAAGAGGACTGGGTGGCTCTCGTGGGAGCAAAGGTCTGATGCATCGTTTTTTTGTCTCCCGCGAAGCGGTGAGCGATAACCGCGTGGTGCTGCGCGGGACCGTGGTCCACCAGATTCGCGATGTCCTGCGGATGCACCCGGGCGATGAGATCATCCTGCTGGACAACACGGGCTGGGCCTATCGCGCGGAACTTGTCACGATCGACCGCGACGTCGTGCGCGGCCGGCTGGCGGACAAGTGGAAGCTGGACACCGAGCCACGCGCCCGTGTGACGCTCTATCAAGGACTGCTCAAGGGGCAGAAATTCGACTGGGTCCTGCAAAAAGGGACTGAACTGGGCATCACGGCCTTCGTGCCGGTGCTTTCCGAGCGCTGCATCGTGGGAAGCGTGAACGACGTGAGCGAGGCGCGGCTTGAACGGTGGCAGCGTATTATTGTACAAGCCGCCGAGCAGGCGGGACGTGCGGTGCTCCCGGCACTGTCGACGGCGATGCTTTTCAAGCATGCTTGTGAGTTGGCCGGTCGATCAGGCCTTTCGCTCATTCCCTGGGAAAACGAGCGGGAGTTGGGTCTGCGCGAGGCAATGGCGAGACTGGACCGTTCGAAAGAGGTCCACCTGTTCATAGGACCGGAAGGTGGATTCACCGAGGAAGAGATCGCTCTGGCACGAGACTTGAAAATATTGCCGGTCTCTCTGGGACCGCGAATTCTGCGAGCGGAAACGGCTGGACTGGCAGCAACCGCGGCGATCTTGTACGACTTGGGCGATTTGGGTTGACGGACCGCTGGAAAGTTGGGGCAAATGAAAGTGCGTACGGTTTACATCTGCCGTGTCTGTCATCTGGTCGGAACGCGTCCGCTCACCTGCCATTCCGGCCAGTCGGTTCGGTGCAGTGCCGGAACCGCGGGCGATGAAGGGTCCAAGCCCCTGTTTGATGCTCAGGGTCGCCTAGTCACTCGCGCGCCAAAGTGGTGGGTGGATGCGTGTTTTCGCGCCAAGCGCACCAGCAGACGCTCACGCGCTTGACGCATGCAAAGAAGCATTTGGTCATTTGTTTGAGGTGAAAACGGAAAATGGCTGAAAACGTTGTCATCATTGGATCGGGACCGGCAGGACTGACGGCGGCGATTTATGCCGCACGCGCCAATCTCTCCCCATTGCTCTTGACAGGGCAGGAAATCGGCGGGCAGATCGCCCTGACGAATGAAGTGGAGAATTATCCCGGCTTTCCAGAAGGGATCACAGGCCCGGAACTAGTCGAGCTGATGCAAAAACAGGCAAACCGATTTGGGGCACGTATCGAGATTGATTTCGTAACTGAAGTAAATCTCAAGACACACCCGTTCCAGATCAAGACCCAGAACGGGGGCGAGTACGAAGCCAAGACGCTGATCGCCGCGACCGGCGCGTCGCCGCGGCGCCTGAACGTGCCGGGCGAAGCAGAGTTGATGGGACGCGGGGTGTCGTACTGCGCCACCTGCGACGGGTTCTTTTTCCGCGGCAAGGACATTGCCGTCGTCGGCGGCGGGGACAGCGCGCTGCAGGAGGGTCTATTCCTGACGCGTTTCGCGAACAAGGTGAACGTGATCCACCGCCGGAACCAGTTCCGCGCTCAGCCCATCCTGCAGGACCGCGCGCGGGAGAATGAAAAGATAGGGTTCGTCTGGAATTCGGTGGTCAAAGAGATCAAGGGCCACGCGGGGGTCGAGGCGCTGGCACTGGAAAACACGATGACCGGGGAGGTCACCGAGATACCTGCGCGCGGTATCTTCGTCTACATCGGGCATATACCCAACACGGCACTCTACAAAGGTCAACTGGATATGGACGAAGAGGGCTATTTAAGAGTCGACGAGCGCCTGCACACCAATATTCCAGGCGTCTTTGCCGCGGGCGAGACGCACGACCGGGTGTTTCGCCAGGCGGTGGTTAGCGCGGGGTACGGCTGCATGGCACAGATGGAAGCGGAGAAATTCCTGGCGAATCTCGAGCATCACGGCTATCCGGGATAGTAGCAAGACCCTTCGGGTTTTCAGAAACCCGAAGGGTCTCCAAGCCGCACGTAGGGACCGCACGCCGCTGCGGTCCTTTTTATTTTTGTCTCCCTACGATCCATCGACGTCGATCAGTCCTTTGCGGATTGCATATTTCACCAATTCGGTCCGGCTGTGCAGGTTCAATTTCCCCATGATGTTGGCGCGGTGCCGCTCTACCGTTTTGACGCTGATCGTCAACTTGTCCGCAATCTCCTGGTTGGACAGCCCATCCGCAATCAGCGTCAGCACCTCCTGCTCCCGATCGGTCAATCCGTCGTAACTCTCCCGTTCGCCTCCTTCCTCCACGCGCCCCAGGTAATCATGGACCAGCGCTTTGGCAACCGAGGGATATAGGAACATGCCCCCTTCGTGCACGATGCGAATGGCAGAGACAAGATCAGTTGGCGCTGCTTTCTTAGGGACATACCCCGATGCGCCGGCATGGAGCATCTTGAAAAAATACTCATCACTCTCGTGCATCGTGAGGGCGAGAATCGAAATATTCGGAAGCGACCGCTTGAGCTGGCGCGTGACCTCAAAGCCGTCCATATCCGGCAGGGAAATGTCCATCAGCACGATATCGGGATTCA
>JBLMXX010000027.1:0-4384 GCA_050257995.1 Acidobacteriota bacterium
AGCGCGCTCCCCAAAGACCCTGAAACCTCCCCCGCGCAAGTCGGCTGGATCGACGCCATCGCGGTTAACCCTGCTTTCCAGCACCGTGGTTTGGGGAGTACCTTGATGGCATGGGGAGAGCAGTGGCTGCGCGACGAGGGCTGCAACAAAGCCCGGCTGGGCGGAAGTCTGCACCCTTTTACCCCCGGCTACCCGAATGAATTGGATGACATTGCGTTCTTCACAAAAAGGGGGTATGTCGAACGCGCAGGCGGCGGTGAAGTCTGGGACGTCGCGCGTGATTTGGAAGGTTATCCGCAGAGTCAACCCCCCGCCGGCGCTGAGATCCGTCCTATGCAACCTGGTGAAGCGGATGCTCTCCTCCACTTTTTACAGCGGGAATTCCCCAACCGGTGGCGGTTCGAATATCAAGAGTTTTTGCGGGAGAGCGGACGCATCTCGGATTGGATCATACTCTTGACCGAGCGCGGCGTGGATGGATTTGCATCCCTCACCTTCGAGGATTCGATCCAGCCGATCAATCGCTACTATCCGTACCGGCTGCCCCGACCTTGGGGGCAACTGGGACCCATCGGAGTGAGCGCTGCTGTGCGGGGGAAGGGATTCGGGCGTGCCCTGCTCGACGGCGCACTCGGTCACCTGAGGGATCGCGGGGTGCGCGGGGCTGTGATCGACTGGACGAGCCTGGTCGGTTTCTACTCGCGATTCGGATTCCAGCCATATCGCCGCTATACCATCATGAGCAAGACTTTGCGACAGATCTGATGCAAAAGCAGGCGACGAGTCCATCCGAGCGCGCAACCAGTGACCTTGTCGTCGGCGTCGACGGCGGGGGTACTCACACGCGGGCGCGGCTGGCAAATCTGCGCGGCGAGATGTTAGGTAATGGCGAAGCCGGTCCCTCTAATCCGAATGCGATTGGCTACGCCGCCGCACAAGCCGAACTCCTCGCCGCAATCGAGGGCGCATTTCAAGACGCTCGGATGGAAAGACAAAACCTCGCGGCGGCGTGTTTCGGTATCGGGGGCGTGCATCGAACGGAAGAACGGGAGCGCCTGGGAGCGTGGGCACGTGAAACGATTGCCCCCAGTGTTCTTGTCGTCAACGACGGAGAAATCGTCCTCACTGCCGGCACACCCGAGAATTGGGGTGTGGCGCTGATTGCCGGCACCGGGTCCTTTGCATGGGGCAAGGCGCGTGATGGCAGGACGGCCCGGGCAGGCGGATGGGGATACCTGATCGGAGATGAGGGGAGCGGGTTCGACCTCGCACGGGAGGCACTGCGGGCAGCGGCACAGTCGGCGGATGGACGTCGCGCGCCGACCCGATTGCTGGATGCCTTCCTGCAATATTGGGACCTCGGGCAACCCATGGAACTGATCCCGCGGATTTACCGCACGGGAATGAAGCCGGGAGATATTGCCGCGTTGGCGCCGTTGGTTATGCGGGTGGCGAAAGAAGGGGATTCCACCGCGCAGGCATTGCTCAAACGCGCGGCCGCGTTATTGGCTGACACCGTGATGGCGGTTGCACGCGCATTATCGTTCGGGGTGGACGCGGTGCCCGTTGCACTCTCGGGCGGGCTGCTTCTGGAAGCCGATCTGCTGCGGGCAGAACTTACGCATGATCTCACGACTCGCTCGGATCGTTTCTCACCCTTTACCGTTGTGAACGAGCCGGTGAATGGGGCGGTCAAAGCAGCCATCGCACTTGTGCGGGGGTGAGGTCTTGCCGCTTTTCTCCATATAAATGAATCAGAATTCCGGGAGAGGAAATGAGTGCTTATTTGCCGTCCGATACACGTTATGATGCCATGCGATATAACCGCTGCGGGCGCAGCGGCTTGTCACTCCCGGCGATCTCGCTTGGATTGTGGCACAACTTTGGCGATGTGGATGTCCTGGAAAACTCGCGCACGATGATCCGGCGGGCTTTTGATCTGGGCATTACGCATTTTGACCTGGCGAACAACTATGGTCCGCCGCCGGGCTCGGCGGAAGAGAATTTTGGCAGAATCCTGCGGGATGACCTACGCTCTTACCGCGACGAGTTGATCATTTCCACCAAAGCCGGCTACCTGATGTGGCCCGGTCCCTACGGCGAGTGGGGATCGCGCAAGTACTTGATCGCGAGCCTGGACCAGAGCCTGCGCCGGATGGGGCTGGAATATGTGGATATCTTTTATTCGCATCGCCCCGATCCCAACACGCCGTTGGAAGAAACCATGGGTGCGCTCGATCACATCGTGAAAAGCGGCAAAGCGCTTTACGCGGGCATCTCCAGTTATTCGGCGGAACAGACCCGGCAAGCAGCGCAGATATTGAAACAATTGGGCACACCGTGCCTGATCCACCAGCCGCGCTACAGCCTGTTCGACCGGTGGATCGAACCGGGCTTGCTCGACGTGCTGCGCGGCGAGGGCATCGGCTGCATTGCCTTTTCGCCGCTCGCGCAAGGCTTGCTCACCGACCGGTATCTCCATGGGATTCCCGAGGACTCGCGCGCGAACAAGCCGCACGGGTTTCTCAAACCCGAGCAAATCACGGAAGAAAGACTTGGTCAGATCCGCCGGCTGAACGAGATCGCGCAAAAGCGCGGGCAGTCATTGGCGCAGATGTCGCTCGCCTGGGTACTGCGGCACCCTGAGATGACATCGGCATTGATCGGCGCCAGCCGCATCTCCCAAATCGAAAATGCGGTCGGCGCGCTGGACCATCTGGACTTTGCCGCGGACGAACTCAAGAAGATCGATCAAGTCCTCGCCCTGTGACCTTGCCTGCGCGCCGATTTGATTTCAATCCGCGCGTGTGCTATACTCTCGCCGATTCTGCGACCGACCCCCGCCAGGGTCGGTCTTTTTCCTGAGAGGAGAAAATCCCCTTGGAACTCGACCGCTATAGACGATTCTTGATTTTGTTCTTTTTGATCTGCTTGTCGATGCTCATCGCCTGTGGACCGGCACCGGCTCCAACACCGGCGGCAACCGAAACCGCCGAACCAACAGAGACCGCTACGGCAACATCCACACCCTCGACCACTCCGACCATCGCGCCCACCCGGACGGCGACCTATACTCTCACCCCCACCAACACGGCTGTCCCGCCGACACGGACGCGGACGGCCACTCCCCGGCCCAGACCGACTGCCACTCAAACCCCCGTTCCAGGGCCGGCTCCTACTCTTACGTACGCTCAGATCTGCGCGGGAATAGCGGGCAGGGGAGTGAGAGACATACTGATCATCTACATTCATCCCGTTCCCGAACTCGTTTGGGACCCGACGCCGCGCCAGTTCCTGGTGGGCTTGTGCAATACTCTCCCGCCTCCGAGCGTGCCACAGGGTCGGTATAAGATTGTACTGAGTTTTCCGGACGGAGACCGCGGGTCGACTTCCAGTTCCGAGACACCGGCGGAACTGGGTCGAGGGTTTAACGAGGTCTCGGTTGGACCCTGGATACCGGGACTGGAGAATCACCGGGCTCGCTGTAACATGCGGGCGGTGGCGGATACTCAGGTCATGTATAATGGGACCGTGGATGGCCTCTTCCATCCGCTTTCGTGGGAAGATGGAAGGACGAGCGTCGGCTTGGCGATCAAGTGTGGGGGTAATTTCTCGTAGGAACGATGCGCCATATTTATTCCGCTTCGGCAGGGTTAGGCAATGCCTCGTCCGCGCTCAGGATGGGATGGTGTGCCTGTGCGTGCCGTGGGGTACGCCCGAAACCGGTGAGAACGTTTTCCAAAAAAGGCAGCATGTGCGTTACTCTTTTCGCGCGAATAACATAGTCCCACGCCCATTCGAACTTCTTCCAGCCCCCTGCATAAGCGAGGTGACGGGCTCGTTCACCCCATCCCTCTTGAGCCCAGGCACTTGCCAATATCGATCCCCACTTGTAAAAGTCGTGGTAGGCTTGCCAATAACCCTCTTCCAGTTTCTCCGGCGTCATTCGCGCGGGGCGGAAAACCGTGTGCCGGGTATCGTACAAGTCCCAGTGGCGATGCAGTAATCGTCCTTCGGCATTTATCCTCGCGTACAGACCGGTACCGGGATAAGGAGTGAGGATGTGGAAGGTTGCCGTTTCAATTCCCTGCTCGATCGCCCATTCCACCGTCCGCGCAAAGACCGTTTCGTCATCCCCGTCCATGCCAAACACAAAACTGCCATTGACCATGACTCCAAGGTCGTGCAGACGCCGGACCGCCGCGGCATAGTCGCGACCCAGGTTCTGATATTTTTTCTGTTCCCTCAAATTGCGGGGGTCAAGCGTCTCGAAACCGACGAACAGGCTCTTGAGACCGCAACGGGAGGCTTTTTCCAGCAGGTCGGGAGCGAGGACCGATTTTACCGTAGCGGCGGCTTGCCAGACCCGCCCCATACCCCGCAT
>JBLMXX010000028.1:0-8582 GCA_050257995.1 Acidobacteriota bacterium
CATGAAACGACCTCGCTCACGGCAAAATCTCCGCGGCGTTGGGAGCGGGGGTAAGGGGACGCCGCATTTCGTCCACGAGGCGGCGACCGCCTTTCAGAGCGAGCCCGAGAGAGACAGCGGCGCGCAGGGCGAAAGGGGTGGTGGCGGCATAGTGTTTTTTGTAAAAGAGATACGCCGCGCGCCAAAATTCGTATTGCGCGCGCGCCGATCCCCGGCTTGACGCGCGCTTGTAATGGAGGACCTCGACGGCAGGGTTGTAATAGACTTTCCAACCGCGGCGCTTGATACGCAGGGCGAGGTCCAGGTCTTCGCCATACATGAAATACGATTCATCCAGCAGACCGGCCTGGCAGAGCGCCTCGGTGCGCAACATCATGAACGCGCCGACGACCGAGTCGACTTCCGTGACCTGATTTTCGTCGAGGTAGGTAAGGTTGTACCGCCCAAAGCGTTTATCTTTCGGAAAGCGGCGCGTCAGCCCCAGAACGTGATAGATCGAGTTGACCGGGTCGGGGAAGGTGCGGCGGCACGCCAGGTCGAGCTTGCCATCCGCCATGACGAGTTTCGGCCCGACAATGCCGGCTTCCGGGTGGCGGCGGAAAAAATCAATCGACTGCGCGAGGGCATCCGGCGGCAAGACCGTATCGGGATTCAACAAGAGGATAAAAGGCGGCGCCGGGTCGAGGGAGAGCAGGGCGCGCAAGCCGAGATTGTTGGCGTAGGCATAGCCGCCGTTGACCTCACTTTCGATCAGACAGAGGCGGGGGAATTCAGCGCGGACCATCGCCGCGCTCCCATCGGGCGAGCAGTTGTCGACTATATAGGTTAGGAAGGAGGCGTCCCGATTGGCTTGCAGCGACCGCAGGCAATCACGCAGTTGATCCCGCGTGTTGTAATTGACGATAACGATGCCAAGATCCATGGGTAGGAGGATTGTAGCACAATCCCGTGCAGATGCAAAAGGCGGAATCTCGCCAAAATGTATTTCAAGGCAAAAACCGGACCTCTTATATAAGAGTATAGACCCCATTCAAGGAGCCCAAAATGCGTTCAAAATGGCTTATCCCACTAACGGGATGCCTACTGGTACTGGTGTGCGTCGTGCTCGCGGCATGTGGTTTTCTGTTAGTAACGTCCGACGTGGCTGGATTGGCCAGCCGGTTCCTAAAGCCGAAAGAGTTGACGGATGTGCAAGCCACACTGGAAGCCGTCGCTCCAACCGTGCAAGCTGCCGCCACCTCCGCGCTTCCGACCAAAGCCTTTTCCTCTGCCACCTTGGCATCGCCGACCCAGGCGCCTGGCGTGGGGGCCCCATCCACTTCCGGATCGGGCGATCCCTTTGCGAATGCACTGACCAAAGCCAAGTCGGCAACCAAGTATCGGGTCCAGTTTTCGTGGGTGTTCGGCGGGACGGAAAACGGCAAGTATAACGAGCAGTCGTTCATCGATTTTACGGGTGAGGTGGACGGAAACAAGTCGCACATGACGTCCAAAGGCGGCCTCCTGGCGATGCTGGCACAGGATGCCAACACTCCCCTCGAGATCATCGACGCGGACAACAAGACCTACATGAAGGGCGTCAGCATGTTCGGGATGACGGACCCCAAGTCGTGGTATATCACCGACGACAGTTCGACCAGCAGTTTTGCCGATTTTGCCAAGCCGGACGAGTTCAACAGTTGGACTTCGGGCACCAAGGCGGGCGACATTAAAAAGGTGCGGAGCGAATCGCTGGACGGGCAAGCGTGCGATGTGTACGTTTACGACATGAAATCTCAGCAGAATTCCGCGCTCTCGGGCCTGCTGGGTTTGTCACAGGACAAGAATGATTTCAGCGCCGTGGACAAGGGCGAGACCGATTTCTGGCTCTGTGCGGATGGGTTTGTCCACAAGTTTGTGCTGGACTATGAAGGGCACGATACCAAGGACGCGACCCAAAAGGGCGCGCTCAAAATGACGTGGCACGCGTGGGATTTCAACAACGCGGGAATTTCGGTCCAGGCGCCCAAGGACGCCAAGCCGATGCCCAAGTAGGTATCGTCCAATCTCTGATATGCAAATGGGAAAAACAAACGACGCACCCAATCAGTGCGTCGTTTGATTTAAATGATGAATTGTCACACCTGCACTGCACCGCACGCAGGTGCCGGTGTGAAAGCCCTGCGGGACTTTCGGTTGGACTACTAGAACTCTGTTACTCCTGTGAACTTGAACCCATCCACCAGCAGCGCCGGGACGCGGGCGGACGCCCCACTCCAATCGTCGTAGAAAAGTTTCGTCTCGCTGCCGATGGCGCGGACCCGGTTCAGGGCGTCGAGGTAACTCGTCGTGAATCGAAAATTGCGGACCGGTCGCGTGATCTCGCCGTTTTCAATTAGGAATGTCCCGTCCCGCGTCATCCCCGTAATCATGACCTGGAGCGGCTTGACGACGCGCGTATACCAGAACCGCGTCACCCAGATGCCCCGTTCCACCGATTTGATCGCTTCGTACTTGGGCCTCTCGCCCGGCGCCATGAACATGTTCATCGCCATGGGACCCATCGCGTTGGGGGCGGGGAGCGAATGCCCGGTGGACTGCTTGCCTTCCTTTTGCGCGGTGGCACTGTCGTAGATCAGGCCGCGCGCGATCCCCTTTTCGACAAAGGTCACCTTTTGGCGCGGTACGCCTTCGAAATCAAAGGGGAGCGGGATGCCTTCGCCCGAATGTCCATCGTCCAATATCGTCACGCGCTCGTCCATCACCTTTTCCCCCAACCTGCCCTTCATAAAGGACCGGTCCTCCTGAACGGCGAGCGCCGAGAAGGAAAGATGGTCGAGAAAGCCCAATAGGTCGGCGACGGCGGGTTCTTCCAGCAGCACAGTATAATCACCCGGCTCCACGGCGATAGGGTTCCTCGCCTTGAGCGCCTTGGCGATCGCCTGCTCTGCCACCGCTTCCGCGTTCACGGCTTTGGCATCCTGGTGCGTAAAGGAGGCATAGCCGGAGCCGTTATCGGACATCATCACGGTGTTCAGGTCTGCCACGGTGCCGGGATGATAGACGAACAGTCCGAGGGAGTTCGCCACCGCGAGCTCGAAACCGGTCGTGCTGAATGCACCCGCGGCGACCACTCCCTTCTCCCTGGCTTTTTTGCATAACACGCTCACAACTTGGGCGCGCTGTTCCGGCGTGAAATTGGCGGTCCGCTCGACATACGCCGCGACCGGTTCCACCGGCGTTGGCTCAGGAAGCGATTTAAAGTTGGGGTTCTCCATCTGGTGCTGGGCAATGGCGCGGGCGGTTTCGACGGTGCTCTTGAGCGAGTCCGGTGAGAGGTCGTTGCCGGAGGCGACGCCGACCTTTTTCCCATAGACCACGCGCACGCGCACGCGCGTATCGGACTCGGAAACATTCTGGTGAATGGAGGAATTGGCAAAGCGGGTCAGTGCGGAATCGATGCCCTGAAAGAGGACTTCGGTTTGATCGGCTTTGGAAAACGCCAGTACCTGGTTCGTAATCTCGCGGATATTGTCGGGTCCAAGCATGAGAGTCTCCTGCGAAAGTTCCCCGCATTGGGAAACGGGGCTATTTGATCACTCCCACCCGCACGTTGCGGAACCGTGCGGGCGCCGCGCCATGTCCCGTATGCGCGATCTGGGGCGGTTGCCCCTTGCCGCAGTTTGGAGTGCCCCATACGATCCATGATTCGTCGTTGCCGACGGCATCGCACGAGCCCCAGAATTGGGGCGTGATGCCGGTGTAGGTGGCGTTCTTCAACATGCGTGTCTTTTTGCCGCCTTTGATCTCCCATGCCATTTCGGTGCCGAACTGAAAATTCAGCCGCCGGTCGTCAATGCTCCAGGACCGGTTCGTCTCCATCCAAATGCCGTCGTCGGTGGCGGCGATCAAGTCGCCCACTTCCCATGTGCCCGGCAGGAGATTGATGTTCGTCATGCGAATGATCGGAATGCGGCTCCAACCGTCTGCACGCATCGCTCCGTTCGAGCCGCTCTGTTTCAACTGCTGCGCCGTCTCACGGCTGGTGAGATACCCGACGAAGATCCCGTTCCGGATCACATCCGTCTTTTGCGCCTGTACCCCCTCGTCGTCAAATCCAAACGTGCCCAGACCGCCCGGGAGGGTAGCATCGGCGGTGATATTGACGACCTCCGAACCGTAGCGAAAGTTTCCCAACTTGTCCGGCGTCAGGAACGACGTGCCCGCAAAGGCGGCTTCGCTTCCCAAGACCCGGTCCAGCTCAATGGGGTGACCGCACGACTCATGGACCTGGAGGGCGAGTTGAGAACTATCGAGGATGATGGTTGCCGCGTCATAACTGGGGCACTGGTCGGCGGAAAGGAGCGCGACGGCTTCCTCACCCACCCGTCCGGCATTCTCCACCAATTTCTGGTCGAGGATAAACTCCCAGCCGCGCGTCTGCTGGTGCCGCCCACCGGCATTGGGATACGAGCGAATTTGTACTTCGCCGGATTCCAGGTTCGTCGCGAGCGCCGTGATCCCGCAGCCGCTTTCGACAATCTCCTGGCTGATGAAGGTATCATCGGTGGAGGCAAAGACCTTGTTCTCGCGCACGAAAGCCATTTCGCCGCGCGTGACCTTGACCCCTTTGGTCCGCCGCATTTCCTGGTCCGCTTTGAGGAGCAAGTCGATCTTTTTGTTCATGGTGACCAGGAAGGGGTCTTCGCGGACGGGGGTCGTATACGTGGCTTGCACGGTAACCGGCGGTCCCAATTGGAGATCCTTGTTCTTGACCATGGAACTGGCTTTGGCAATCGCCGTGGCTTGCGTGACCACGCGCTCGATCTCGCGGGCATCCAGCCGGGAACTGGAAGCAAAGCCCCATGCGCCATTCACGATCACGCGGACGCCGACCCCTTGCGTCTCATCCTGTGCGAGCGCTTCGACCTGCCCATTCTTTACGGCGATCCGCTGGGTCAACCGCGTGACGATGCGGACATCGGCGTACGATGCGCCGCGCACCTGTGCATGGTTCAGCGCCCTTGCTGTCAAATCCCTCATCAATCCCCCTTGGTCGATAGTTCGTGGTCCGTGGGTAGTGAGTGGTATTCCATTTTACGTTTTACGCATTACGTAATACTTACCACTCACCACCAACCACTAACCACTATTCACGCTTTCTTTTCAAGTCTATCGTTAAAGCGCGCTTCGTCGACGACAAACCGTATCACGGTGCCCTCGCCGATCTTTTCGCGATCATCCCAGGCATCCACCTGGAAGACGACCTTGCGCCCGTCGACGGCGGTGACCATGGCGCGCGCGCGGGCATGCATTCCCACCGGCGTGGCGGCAAGATGCTTGATGCACACTTCGGTACCGACGGAAGTCTGCCCGGGCCCCAGGTACTTGTGCAGCGCGGCCACGGTCGCGTTTTCCATCAGCGCGACCATGGCGGGTGTGCCGTACGCGGCGACGAGCCCGCTGCCAAAAAATGCCGCCGTCCGCGACGACGAGACAGTTTCATCCGCCTCGCCGACCAGTCCGGGTTTGATGTTTTCAATCATCCTCTTGTCTCTCCATGCCAAAGAAAACGGCTGGGTGACTTGCAATCAGCCGCCCAGCCGCCGCATATTTTCAAACGAAAGAATTTTCAACCCGTTTCAGGCGGGAGCCGCCGCCGGCATCGGTGAAGGCGCCGGAGCCAGTTTTGGCGTTTCAGCGAACATGGCTTCGAACTCGCCGCCTTCGATCGTCTCTTCGCGTACCAGGCGATCGGCAATCGCATCCAGCTTCGCGCGATAATTCGTCAGGACCTCTTTCGCCCGGTTGTAGGCGGAACTGATGATGCGCTTGACCTCGTTGTCGATGTCTTCCGCCACTTGCTCGCTGTAATTGCGCTGCTCGGAGATCTCGCGGCCCAAAAAGACCAGTTCCTCACGGTCGCCGAACGTGCGCGGTCCCAGTTTTTCGCTCATGCCGTAGCGCGTGACCATAGCGCGCGCGATATTCGTCGCGCGTTCCAGGTCGTTCGAGGCGCCGGTCGTGATATCGCCAAAGACGATCTCTTCGGCTCCCCGCCCGCCCAGCAATCCCGCCAGGTCGTCCATGAACTTGCTCTTGCGCTGGAGATACCGGTCATCTTCCGGCAGCGCCAGGGTATACCCGCCGGCCATGCCCCGCGCGATGATAGAGACCTTGTACACCGGGTCGCAGTTCGGCAGCATCCGCATCACGAGCGCGTGCCCCGCTTCGTGGAAGGCAATGACACGCTTTTCTTCTTCGCTGATGACGCGGCTCTTGCGTTCGGGACCGGCAATCACTTTTTCGATGGACTGCTGTAGTTCCACCATGTTGATTGCCTTTTTATTGCGCCGTGCGGCCAGGATCGCCGCCTCGTTCACCAGGTTCTCGATATCTGCGCCGGAGAAACCGGGGGTCTGCTTGGCGACGGCAGTCATATCCACGTCGTCGCCCACCGGTTTGCCTTTCAGGTGGACGCCGAGGATCTGCTTGCGACCGGTCATGTCCGGGCGGTCCAAAATCACGCGACGGTCAAAGCGACCGGGGCGCAGCAGGGCGGGATCGAGAATATCGGGGCGGTTGGTCGCCGCGACGATGATGACGTTCGTATCCGTATCAAACCCGTCCATCTCGACGAGGATCTGGTTGAGCGTCTGCTCGCGCTCGTCGTGGGAGCCGCCCAGCCCGGCGCCGCGATGGCGCCCGACGGCGTCGATCTCGTCGACGAAGACGATGCAGGGCGAATTGCGCTTGGCGGTGTCGAACAGGTCGCGCACGCGGGACGCGCCCACGCCGACGAACATCTCGACGAACTCTGAACCGCTGATCGAAAAGAACGGGACGTTGGCTTCACCCGCCACGGCGCGCGCCATCAGCGTCTTGCCGGTGCCCGGAGGACCGACGAGGAGCACGCCCTTGGGAATGCGCGCGCCGAGGGCGGTGAACTTGTCTGGCTCTTTCAGGAATTCGACCACTTCCTGCAATTCCTGCTTGGCCTCGTCCACACCGGCGACGTCGGCAAACGTCACGGTCGGCTTGTCGCCGGAGAACATCCGGGCGCGCGATTTCCCGAAGGAGAGGGCCTGGTTGTTGCCGCTCTGCGCCTGGCGCATCAGGAAAAAGAACAGCGCGCCGACGAAGATCAAGGGAAGGAACCCGCTCAGAATGGTGAGGATGTCACCCCACTGGGCCGGTTGTTCGTACACGATGTCGACGGCTGCGATTTTGTCCTGAGCGACGCCCAAATTCTTCAGTGTTTCTTCTACGCCGATATCGCGATTTGCTTTGGTCGTAATGGCCGTTTGACTGTCTTTGTAGGTCAGCGTCAACGTCGTGCCGCTGGAGGCGATCTTTTTAACTGTGCCGAGTTGTACGTCCTGGGCTGCCTTGCTGATCGGAATCGAATTGGGCTGGCGTGGCTGTTGGAAAATGTTGAAGAACAGCGCCGCAATCGCCACCAGGATCAGCAGGTATATGAACCCGTTGCGGAACCATTGATTCGAAGTCATTCCTTTTTTCACCTAACCTTTACCTTCTAGCCCGGTGCCTTTACCCGCACCGACGGGCACATTATAGCAGATTTTAGAGAAAAGATAAAGCCATCCACCGGCCCAGTCAGAATTCTCACAAACCCTTCCCTTTGCTTTCATATTCCTGTATAATTTGTGCGATGGAAGGTCGTAGTTTTGCTGCCGATCTCGATACCGTGCACAAGGCGCTGCGGGACTCGCGTGAAACGACCGCTTACCCGGTGCTCATCGTCCTCTGCGGTCTGCCCGGCACCGGCAAATCGTTCCTGGCTCGCCAGATTGCCGAACGACTGCCCGCCGTCATCGTAGAGGCCGACTATGTCCGCAAGACTCTATTCCGCCGGCCGACGTATGCCGGAGCCGAGAGCGCTTGGGTCCACCGGGTCGCCCATGTGACCATCGAACGACTATTAAAGACCCGTCACCGCGTGATCTATGACGCCACCAATCTTTCCGAGTGGTTTCGCGACAAGACGTACCTCATCGCCGACCATGCCGGAGCGGGATTGGTCGTCGTTCAGACCATCGCTCCCGAGCAAGTGGCGCGGGAGCGGCTTGCCAAGCGGGCTCTGGCGCGTGACCCGGATGATCTCTCGGATGCCACGCTCGCCGTCTATGAGCGCTTCAAGCGCAATGCCGAGCCGGTACGCCATCCACATATCGTCGTCGATACCAGCCGTGATATCCGCCGCGCGGTGAGCCGGATTGTACGAGCGGCGCAACCCAAAAAGTAGCGGCGGCAAGGCGGAACGATTGAAATCGTTACTAAGTTTTAGCGCGCTTTAAGGCGTCAGATTCCTCGCGTGCCTGTCGCGCAAGGGCACGCTCCAGCTGCTCCGGGGTGATAATGCCCATCTCGATCAAGACCTGGCCCAGGCGAATGTGTCGCCCCTGCGCGGCAAGCCGCAGTTGCATATCCAGCCCGCGATCCAGGTCTGCCAGCGTCACGGCCCCGTCTTCGACCAGATAACCCCCGATGAAACCGATAATGCGCCGCGTGCGTTCCTCTTCGATCGACTCGCTTCTGCCCGGCTGGTTCGGATTCAATTTTCACACCTTGCGAAGGAAATC
>JBLMXX010000029.1:0-5012 GCA_050257995.1 Acidobacteriota bacterium
TAGATCTTCAAGATCTAAGATCTTACTACTACTACTACTAACAACAAACAACAACGCGCGCGTGCGCGTGGGCGCGCGCACGCGGGACCATGACAATATGTCAGGGGCCGCGAATTTGCGGATTTCCAGCACAAATTCGAAAATCGGGTATGACAATTTGTCAGGGTCAACGCGGTGACGCGTGATGAGGCACGCGCGAAGGACCGGGCGTTGGGGGTAGAGTTGGACAGCACGAAGGAAAGTTGTGTTTGCTATAGCCGGTGCATTAGCAAGCACAACATCTTTGCCATGCGCGCCTTGAGTCGAAAGCGCCAGGACCTGTAGGCGCTCAGTGCCCGCTTTAGACCGAGCAAAGCGATGCGGATGGCTGGAGGAGAGAGGGCGAGTGAGCCTTCGAACCAGGACGAACGATGATGGAATGCGACGCGCATTTTGTAGAACGCCTGAAAGAGGTCTGACCACCCGTAAGGTTGTGCGAGCCGGTTCCAGTAGGTCTGGAATCCCAGGCCGTCCTCCCACGGAAAGGCGCCCCAGGTGGTCGCTTCGGCGCGGGATGGATACAGCCAAAAGGAACGCAGCACAGCGGTGATGGCAGCCCGCACATCGCCGTAGGGATCGACGAATTGGCTGTCCGTCACAAGGTTGTCGACAAAGCAGCCAATCGTCTCTCGGACGAGCGGGAGACCCCACTCGATCACCGGCGCGTTCACGTTCGCTTTCAAGAGAGGCGCGACCCGTTCGCCCTGGTCCACGAAATCCACCACCGTCCCGTGGTCGGCAACACAGAACATTTCCATCAGGGCGATCAGGCTGGGCACCGCGTCGAGATAGCCCATTCCCCGGCGCTCGTCGAAATAATAGGCCTCCCGTTCAAGACTGCATCGATCGACAATATCGCCCTTGTAGAGCGCGAAATAAAAGCCAACGGGGGGCTGGATACCTCTATCTGCCAGGATGGCGGCGAGCGCGTTTTGCATGCTGCCGTACCACCCCAGGTCCACCAACCCCCACGGTGTGCCGTCAAACAGTCCCCCCTGCTTTAGATACTTGAGCAAGACCTCCCGCTTGCTTCTTGCCTGCTCCAGGACCATCCCTCTTACGCCATCCGTTGCGACTATTTTTTCAAGCGCAAGGCGTTCCGCGGGACGGAGCGCGCGGTCCCATTCGCTGCGGAAGAGTCCGGCTGATTCTAACGGCTGGTGTAGCTGTTCCGGCTCGATGCCGATTCGATTCAGCAAACTGGTAACGGACAAAAAATCGGTCGAGTCCCAAATCCATGCCAACTCTTCTTCCGAGCCATCGACGGTCGCGGCGAGATTCCATGCCTGCCGGCTCCCATAAAGATAGCACGCTTGGATCGAGAGACCCATGGAGCGGATCAATCGCCGGGCAACGTCCAGGAGGACCTGACCGTCGCGAGAGATAAAGTACAAACGCGCCAGCCCCAGCGCCTGTGCGCGCTGTAGCAGCCAGAGCGCAAAGCCCGTCAAGGTCGGAGCGGCGACCCCGGCGGCAACCTCGCAGAGAGCAGCGTCACGCGGGCTGGCAAGGGGGACGGTGAGACGCGCGAGACGCGAGGCCCCTGCCATGACCGAACTCTTTCCTTCGGTAACCCATGCTTGCGCCTCTAAAAGTTGTTCGTACCGGTTTGGATTGGCTTGCAAGAATGGGGATACCGCAAGTCCGGCGGACTGGGCGGACCGGATGTCGCCCTGCACGTCATTGCCATGGTGAATCGCCGCGTCCCCGGTTATGCCTTCCTGATGCAGTATCTCGGCAAACAATGCTCCGGACCTTTTGGATTTGCCTACCTCACAGGATACATAACAACGGTCTCCGTCTCTCCATAGCCCGTGATATTTCAGCAGTTCCCGGATAAAGTCCGCAGACAGGTACATATCGGATACAAAGATCACGCGCCGTCCGAGGTCACGCGCCCTGTTTACACTATCCACTGCACCGGGCACGACCCGGAGCACTGCCGCTTCTACGGCGCATTCCTGCGTCATCAAATCATGCTGCCGGTCCGCTGACAAACCCAACCCGAGGCACAATTCCGCATAGATCATTTCGAGGTTGCAGCGGTCGCCCGCACTCTTATGGGCGCGCGCTTCCGCCTGGATCCGCGCCCGCGCGAATACCTCCGGCGAGCACGCGATGAGAGACTGCTGCGCGAGCCGTCTTCCCAGGACCAGAAAGACGGCTTCAGGCGAGCCAACCGCCCGGGTTAGGACCGTATCAAAGACGTCGAAGGACTCTACTGAAATCATTTAAATGGAATTTCTCTGCGCCCGTGAATCGCGGCACCTAGCGCGCATAGATCGCCATCAGGGGGACATTAATATAGTCCAACTCCTGCAACGGTTTGCGGCTGTTCATCCAATTTAAGATGGCCGGCGAAAAACCGCTCTCCCGGTATTGGATGACCGCATAGTCCGCATCCTCAATGGATGCCTTGTACCCTTGCGTACCCTTGACGATGCCCTCATTCCCAAATTGGCTCCCGATCCGCAGGTCGCGGCGCAAAAGACCCAGGTGCTGATAGTACAACATCACATCGTGGGCTTCCACCCAGACGAGGGCACCTTGCGGTGCGTTCGCGTTCAAAAAGGGCAGCGCGACAGCATAGGTCTCGGACCAATAGGTATTTTCAAATCCCAACCTCGTGGCGCCAACCAGCCCGCCCACGGCTTCCGAGTAGTACGAAAGCAGATGAGGATATAGCGTCCAGGCGACGGCGAGTTGGGGCACAAACGTAATGCCAACCAGAAGCACGGTCAGCGGCACCGTCCACGCCCGCCGGTCCAACTTCCAGGTAATGGAGCGGATGCCGTGAACCAGTAGGGAAAACCCAATTCCGGCGAGCGCTGCCAGGAAGGGGATGGACGGCAACATGAGCCGGTCGTCATCGAACACCTGGGCTCGGCCGCTTGCTAGGACGATCAGGGGGACCAGCGCACCGAATATGATCAGCCAGCCCAAAGGCTGTTTCCGTCCGCTGCGAAAAACGGCAAAGGCGGCGACGAAACACAAAATGACCAGAGTCGCCGGCACAACGACGAGCGTGATCACGAATGGAAAGTGCCAGGGGGGTGGCGCATACATGTGCCGGAGATACCACTGGCCGATCTGGTAGTGGTTGACGATCAAAAAATTGAAATACTCGACCAGTCGCTGCCCCGTATCGTGATATAGCCAGGGCCAGGTGACAACCCAGGCGGCCAAGCCGAAGAGGATTGTGAGTCCTAATCGAATGTAAACGTACCAGTGCCGCCGCAAAAAGAGTGACCACAGCACTAGTATAATCGGGATTTCTAATAGTCCGTTGATCTTTGTGGCGATCGCAATGCCAAATACGACGCCCAGGCATATGGTCCACTTGAACGCCGGATGTTCGAACGTGCGCCAAAAGACAAAACAGACCAGAAACATGGTGGCAGCCGTAGGCACGTCGAGCGCTGTCAGGTGAGCATGCACAAAGAACCGGGGCATTGTGAAGAGAGCCCCCACCCCTGCCAGGCCTGCCCCCCGCCCATACTCGGGAGTGACCAGCAAGTAGACGAGGGCGGTCAAAAGTCCGACCAACAATATGTTTCCAAAGCGATGCGCCGTTAACTCGTCAAACGCAAGCCGCGCCGCCGACCAGACGAGACCGGACCAGACCTTGTCGAAGGGTGGATGCTCGTGATTAAGCGTCCAGTATTCCCTGATTCCGGCCCCGCCGAGAGCATACGCGGGATCGACGGTCAACTCCGCCAGCCACGACACGTAAGACTCTGACGCTTCAATATAGACCGGTTCATCCCAGGTCACGCCAAAGTCGTGAGCCGTTACAGTGAGGACTAGAATTGACAGGAGCCCGAGGAGGATTGCCGTCGCGATGTGCCCCGGAGGGCGAATTTTCATGCGTGCCTCACGACGTCGTAGTTGATCCAAGAGGGATATGAATTCATGTACCGCACCCGTCGCGCCATGCCGGACCACACCCGTCTCAAGGTGTTAGCCAGCTGCCGCCGATGAGCAGGCAGATTAGGAACTGTGATGCGAGGAGACCGTGAATATGCTCAGAATTCAGTTTGCCTCTGCCCGCTGCATGATAGATGGCTAACAATGCTATCGGCATCAGGAAAATCCACAATCTCCCGACCTCCGCGCGCGTTGTTCCTGAGAGGTCCAACCCCGCAACGGTTATCCAAAAGAGCACACCCAATACATTCAATCGAGAGAGGAACCGGACAACCCCATTGGATTTTCTTGCCGCGGATATTGCGGATTGGGTTGGCTCCCAAACAAGAGTAAGTATCGCCGCCATGACGAGCGGCAAGCCGACGAACTGGAAAAAATCGACGAGATTAAAGATCAGCCAAGGGATAAAAGGGCGTATGGGAGTGATACCTGAAAGGTGATCTCGCCCCGCCATTCCCAGCACCTTCAGCAGTGGAAATCCACCCACACCCCAAAGTATTCCCCAGGGGAGCATCAGCCCCAGCCCCAGGCCTGAGAGCCACTCGATCATCGCGCGCCCAGGGACCGGCTTTCCGGGCACGCCGCCGCTCGTCTGTTGAAGACCTAAAAGACCCGCTGCGGTCGCCCATGCCATCAAGACCAGTGGTATCAAGAGGACCCATAGCCCGAACGACCAGTAAAGACCGAAAGCGAGCAAGAGTCCCTCGCCCAAGCCCCAGAGACCCGCGTGCCGGGGTGCACTCTGACCTCGTAATGCCACATAAAAAACCCATGCGGTCAAGGTGCCATAGAGTTGATCGAATTCCGGGCTCATGAGAATGAGGCCCGGCAGGACCGTCCCAAGTGCAGCCAGGGGCAGCGCAAGATCAGGTCCACCCAATCGGCGCGCCAAGCCATAGAGCGGAATCACGATCGTCGCCGCGGCCAGCAATATAATGTTAGAGCCGATCACCAGGGCGATATCTGAATCAGGTAGCACGTCCGGATATTTAAGGTGCCCTACGACCAATAACAGGCCTGCCAAACCATCTTGCCAGGTCTCCGGC
>JBLMXX010000030.1:0-6949 GCA_050257995.1 Acidobacteriota bacterium
TGGTGGGCATCGGCATCCCGTTCAATAACTATATCACCGGCGTCACTGCCTTTACGCACAAGGCGGGCGTCCACGCCAAAGCGATTCTCAACCAGCCCGAGACTTATGAAATCCTCAACCCACGCGATTTCGGCATGACGCGCTATATCAGCATTGCCCACAAATTGACGGGTTGGAATGCCGTCAAGGACCGCGCCGAACAACTCGGTTTGACCCTGACGGATGCCCAGATCAAAGAGGTCACCGCGCACGTCAAGGCAATTGCCGATCAAAAGGCAATGGAACTGAACGACATTGATGAACTGCTCTACCGCTGGGCGGATGGGTCAGGACCGGTCGGGGCGCACGATTAAAATGCGGGCGAATGACCGTAGTGCGCGCTTGCCATATCGCCCGTCCAAATAGGAGAGAGCATTGGGTAAGACATTAGCGGAAAAGGCGCTGGCGCGCGCGGCAGGACTGCCGGAGGTGGTTGCCCGACAGATCGTGGACGCAGTGCCGGATGTTGTCCTTTCGCATGACAATACATCGGCGATTGCCAGGATTTTCCGCGCCCTCGGGGTGGAACGCGTCAAGTATCCGGAGCGACTTGCCATCACCCTGGACCACGCGGTCCCCGCTCCGACAACCGTGCACGCGACCAACCACGCCGACGCGCGCAAGTTTGCGGACGAGCAGGGGGTTGCGAATTTTTTCGAAGTCGGCCGGGGCATCTGTCACCAGGTCCTGAGCGAAGAGGCAGTCGTTCTGCCGGGACAGTTGATCCTCGGGGCAGACTCGCACACGACGCACTTTGGCTGGATGGGTGCGTTCGCCGCGGGCGTGGGGCGCAGTGAAGTGGCGGCGATCTGGGCGACCGGGGAACTGTGGCTGCGTGTCCCCGAATCGATCAAAATCACGGTGAAGGGCACACTGCCGCCGGGAGTGACATCCAAAGACCTTTGCCTCAAGATCATCGGCGACCTCGGCGCGGACGGTGGGTTGTACGCTTCGGTCGAGTTTCACGGTGGTGGGATCCACGCCCTGAGTGTTGAAAGCCGGATGGTCATTCCGAATATGATGGCGGAATTTGGCGTCAAGAATGCATGGTTGGAGCCGGATGATAGGATTTTCGAGTGGCTGTCGCCGCGACTGGCGAAGAGAACTGGCGACGACGTTGCCGATTGCCGGTTGCATATCGCAGGTTCTGCCCTCTATCCGGATTCGGACGCCGGTTACGCTGCTCACTATGATTACGATGCGAAGGCGCTAGAGCCCTACGTGGCTTGCCCACATCGCGTCGACAATGTCAAGCCGCTGTCGCAGGTGCGCGGGACGCGCGTTCAGCAAGCCTTTATCGGGACGTGTACCAACGGGCGTATTGAGGACTTGGCGGTAGCAGCCGAGATCCTCCGCGGGCAAAAACTGGCGCGCGGGACACGGCTGCTGGTCATTCCTGCCTCCAGCCAGGTATTGAGCGAAGCGCTCGCGCGCGGATATATCCAGTCGTTTGTGGAGGCGGGCGCCGCTATCGGCATCCCCGGGTGCGGACCCTGCATGGGCAACCATATGGGCGTTCCCGCCCCGGGCGAAGTGACGATTTCGACTGCCAACCGTAATTTCCGCGGGCGAATGGGCACGCGTGAAGCAGAGATTTACCTTGCCAGCCCTGCCGTCGTCGCCGCGAGTGCCATCAAGGGCGTGATCGCGAGCCCGCAAGAGCTGTAGGTAAGTAAGGGCATAAGATTGCGAAAGAGCCTCATCGCCGCGTTCTGTCTCCCGGGTGCGATCATTCTGCTTTCTGTTCTGCACCCCTCTCCATCCATCCTCGCCGCGAGTACACTATCTCCCGCCCTCGCCGTCGACGCCGCGTCCAACCGGCACCCCATCAGCCTCTACATCTATGGAATGAATTTCGCGGATGAGGCACTCGCCGCTGAACTGCGCCTCACCGTTCGTCGGTGGGGTGGCAATGCGACCACGCGCTTTAACTGGCAGAATGACACGTCGAATCATGCCAGCGATTGGTACTTTGAAAACATCCCCAACAACAATTTGAATCCGGGCATCCTCCCCGACGGCTCGTCCTCCGACCTCTTTGTCGAGCAAGATCGCCGGACGGGGACCAGGACGTTGCTGACGGTGCCGCTCATCGGCTGGACTCCCAAAAGCCGCGGCTACGACTGTGGATTTAGCGTAAGCAAGTACGGGACACAGACGAGCGTTGACCCATGGCGGATCGATTGCGGTAACGGCGTCCAGCCCGGTGGACCGTACATCACTGGAAACGACCCGGCGGATACGAGCGCGGCGATCACATCTTCTTACGTCCAGGATTGGATGCGTCACCTGATCGGGCGTTATGGCACCGCTGCGAGTGGCGGGGTGGCGTTTTATGATCTGGACAATGAGCCCATGTTGTGGAATGACACGCACCGCGATGTGCACCCGCAGCCGACCAGTTACGACGAGATGAAACAGCGGACGCTGGATTATGCGGTGGCCATCAAAGCAATGGATGGGGGCGCGAAAACGTTTGGACCGGCAGAGTGGGGCTGGACCGGCTATTTTTACTCCGCCCTCGACTGGGCGGCCGGTGGCAGTTGGTGGAATAACCCGGTTGACCGGAAGGCGCATGGTAATGTCCCATTTGTAGAATGGTATCTCCAGCAGATGCGGGCTTACGAACTACAGTCCGGGACGCGCATTCTCGATTATCTCGATTTGCACTATTATCCCCAGGGCACCGGCATTTTTTCGACGAATCCGGGTGATACCAGTACCCAGGCGCTGAGATTGCGTTCGACCCGTTCGCTGTGGGATACGACCTATGTAGACGAGAGTTGGATCAACGATACAGTCTACCTGATCCCCCGCATGCGCGGCTGGGTCAATGCCGATTACGCGGGCACGGGAATTGCAGTTGGAGAGTATAACTGGGGCGCACTCGGCTACCTCAACGGTGCTCTGGCGCAGGCGGACGTTCTGGGCATCTTTGGCCGCGAGGGATTGGACCTGGCGACCCTGTGGGACCCGCCGACGGCGAGCCAGCCGGGCGCGTTCGCTTTTCGCCTGTACCGCAATTACGATGGATATGGGAGAGGATTCGGCGACGTGAGCGTGCGCGCGACCAGTACGGACCAGGATTCGTTGGCGATTTACGCCGCCCAGCGCAGCTTCGACAGTGCGCTCACGGTAATGGTGATCAATAAAACGGGAGCGCCTCTTTCGGCGAGTGTTGCGCTGACCGGGTTTACGCCCGGCAGCAGTGCACAGGTATATCGTTACGACGCCAATAATCTCAACTCGATTGTCCGCTTGCCGGACCTTCCGGTGAGCGGAGGCGCGTTGGGCGCGACCTGGCCCGCCTCGTCCATCACATTGCTTGTGCTGCTGCCGGGACCGGGTGGGACGACATCGTTGCACCTCTTTCTGCCTTTGCTCAGGCGGTAGCCGGAAGGGCGCGGTGGAATAAGTCGAATTGGAGTGTGCGCACGGGGATATTTCGTGGTATTATAGGGCTGCTGGTTGCTCGACAGGTTTACCGTAAGCACGTCCGGTCTCGCGGTTCTCGCAGGAGGACCGCCATTCGTTCCTTCAAGAGGGGGCAAAATGGCAGAGAGTGTTTACAAAGTAATCGAGCTCGTCGGCTCTAGCACCGAATCCTGGGAGAAGGCGGCGGCGGCGGCTGTTGCGCTGGCTTCGCAATCGCTGCGCGATCTCCGCGTGGCAGAAGTGGTCCAGTTGGACATGCACCTTGAGGAAGGCAAGATCCTGGCTTACCGCGCCAAGATCAAGGTCTCATTCAAGTACGAGCACGAAACGGACTAGCACTGCCCGCTCAGCCGGTGGTTCAGAATTGAATAGAGCCTTGACTCCGCGCGCGTTCATGACGGGCGCGGAGTCTTGCGCGCCATTTCTTTATTTACAGCAGGTCGTGTTCCTAATCATCAACGCGGTGGGACTTTTAGAGGGGCGAAATCGTAAAGGCGGAGAAAACAAGGCAAGTTAATGGTCGGCAGGTGCGGATCACGCGCGAGGGCGCCATGTCGGTGGTGCTCTCAGACGACCATCGTCAGGTCCTGCTCCTTCGCCGCGAAGTATTCATTCTTTGGGATTTGCCGGGCGGCGGAATTGAGAAAAATGAAGAGGCAGCAGAAGCCGCCGTCCGCGAGGCGCACGAAGAGACCGGTTATCAGATCGAAATCGACCGGTTCGTCGGTCTCTATGGCCACCAATCGGTTTATGGCAGCGGGGATCAACTCACATACGCTTTTCGCGGGCGGGTCGTGGGCGGCAAAGCCAGACCCTTTAACCTGGAGAGCACCGGCCTGCGCTGGTTCCCGGTAACGCAATTGCCGAGAGGCCTGCAACCCTTGCACCGGCAAATCATCGCGGATGCCCTGGCAGACGCCGCCGCTCCGTTCGAGCGGTATATCCGCTTCCCGCTCTTGAAATTGTACCCGGCGCGCGTGGTTTTCCTGTTCCTGCGCTGGACCAATAAACTGATACGGAAATTCATTCATACCCATTGAGGACCCATGCGATTACACGGTCGAGTCTGGAAATATGGCGATGACGTCAATACGGACGTGATCTTCCCCGGCAAGTACACCTACACGGTAACCGACCCGAAGGAACAGGCCCGGCATGCTCTGGAAGACCTGGACCCGAATTTTGCCGGCAATGTCCAACCGGGCGACATCATCGTCGCGGGCAAGAACTGGGGAAACGGGTCGTCGCGTGAGCAGGCGGTGGGATGCTTAAAGTATTCCGGCATCACCGCCGTGGTCGCCAAGTCATTCGGGCGGATCCATTTTCGCAATCTCGTCAACAACGGGTTAGTCCCCATCGTATGTGCGCCGGCGGTCGATGCCATCCAGAACGGCGAGACAATAGAGATCGATCTGGAGGACCATACCCTTCGCTGTGCTCGCGGCCCCTTTGATTTCCCCGCGCTCTCCCCGTCGCTCCTGACCATCATCGAAACAGGCGGACTCATTCCGATGCTGCGCCGCAAACTTGGCACGGAGCACTTGCCAATGCCGGAGATCAAATCGGGAGGCGACTGAGCGTTTGGGCAATCTGGATATTTCGCGAATCACGGATTACCTGTATGTCGGCGCGGAACCATGCCACGATGATGTTACAGGGATTCTGGCTCAGAATATACGCCTGGTCATTTCGATGATGGGTGAACGCCGTCCCCACCGCGCCTTTGGCGAGTCGCCGCTCAATTCCCTCTGGCTGCCCTCATTCGATACCTTTCTCACTCCCATCTCGACGGCCCATCTGATGAAGGGGATTGAATCGGCCCAGAAGATAATTCAGTCAGGCGCGAGTGTCCTGGTCCATTGCCAACAGGGGCGGCACCGGAGCGTGATCATGGCGGCGGCGATTCTCATCGCGAATGGACACTCTGCAGAGCAGGCAATCACTCTCTTGAGCACACAGCGCACAGCCGCCGACCCGCGCGCGTGGTATGTCCAGCGGCAGATTCATGGGTTCGAGAAATACTGGCACGCCAAAACCAATTCGAGGGAGTGACATGTACAGGATTGCCTGGATGCCCGGCGATGGGATCGGAAATGACGTAATGCAAGCCGCGCGCGTCGTACTGGACGCGCTCAAGCTGGATGCCGAATACATTCACGCTGACATCGGCTGGGAATTCTGGCGCTCGGAGGGTGAGGCGCTGCCGTCGCGCACGGTGGAGATCTTGAAAGCGTCCGATTGCGCTCTCTTCGGAGCAATCACCTCCAAGCCGAAAGAAGAGGCAGAAGCCGAGCTCGCGCCGAACTTGCAGGGACGAGGGCTGGTGTATCGCAGTCCGATTGTGCGCCTGCGCCAGATGTTTGACCTCTATACCAACCTGCGCCCATGCAAGGCATATGCCGGTAACTCGTTGAACTACCGCGACGATATCGACGTGGTCGTCTTTCGCGAGAATACGGAAGGGTTGTACAGCGGCGTTGAATTTCACCCTCTGCCGGGCAATGTCCGCAACGCGCTTGAGGCTTCGTCTAAGGCGATGGGAGCTTTCAAAGATATAGCGTCTGACGATATCGCCCTCTCCGCCCGCATCATCACCCGGCGAGGCGCCGAGCGCATTATCCGCCGCGCGTTCGAGTACGCGCAAAAGCAGAGCTGCCGGTCGGTCACGCTCATCGAAAAGCCGAATGTTCTGCGTGAGACGAGCGGTCTGATGACGCGCGTGGCACGGCAGGTGGCGAAGGATTTTCCACAGGTCGAATTCTGGGAGGCGAACATCGACGCCATCATGATGTGGTTGGTCAAAAACCCCCAGCAGTATAGCGTCCTCGTCACGAGCAATCTCTTTGGCGACGTCGTCTCCGACCTCTGCGCCCAGTTGGTCGGCGGGCTGGGATTTGCGGCGAGTGGCAACATCGGCGACAAGTTTGCCGTCTTTGAGCCGACGCACGGCTCGGCGCCGAAATACGCGGGACAGAACAAGGTCAATCCGATCGCGACCTTCCTCGCCGCCAAGCTGATGCTGGACTGGCTGGGGGAAAAGGCCAAAGCAGATAAGCTGGAAAACGCTATCGCCGCAGTCATCGCCGAGGGACGCGTCCGTACTTACGACATGGGCGGGACGAGTTCCACGCGGGATATGGCGGATGCGGTCGCGGCGCAATTTTTCAAGAGGTAGCATGACAACGACGACCAATGATCAACTTGCGGCGCTTGCAAAAGAACTTGTGGCAGCGGCGGCAGAAAAGCAAATTCGATTGTGCGTGCTCGGCGGTGTGGCAGTCTATATGACGTGCCCCAGTATAGTGGGGCATGCGTCACTCCAGCGACCGGTCAAGGACCTGGATTTGATTGCAGCGGCGAGGGATTTTGAGGTACTCGGAACCTTGTTCATCAAACAAGGTTTGACCCTGCGCAGCAAGGACAAGACGGCCTGGACGTTCGGAAAGAACGGCTTGGACGTGGAATTGACCGTGCC
>JBLMXX010000031.1:0-8921 GCA_050257995.1 Acidobacteriota bacterium
CTTCTCGATTCCTTCTGAATGAACGCGTGCGTTCTCAGTCGAATTCGGAAGGACGGCAAATCACGACTATGCGGCAAGACACCTGTGAAGTGCCGGCACTCCGACTTGTCGCAGCGAGTTGGGTGTGCTACAATGTCTTTATCACTCATCGTCCATCCTTGGAAGAGGTATGCATCTCAAGTATCTCGATCTTCATGGTTACAAGACGTTCGCGAACAAGACCGACTTTATGTTCAATCCCGGCATTACGGCGGTCGTCGGTCCAAACGGTTCGGGAAAGTCAAATATAGCAGACGCAGTACGCTGGGTGCTCGGCGAACAAGCTTACAATGCCCTCCGGGTCAAGAAAACCGAGGACCTGATCTTTTCGGGGAGCAGCTCGCGCCCGCGGCTCGGCATGGCCGAGGTCTCGATGACGCTCGAGAACCCCGATCCGTGGACGGAGCCTGCCGCGGGCGACCCGGAGGCCGTGATCACGGATGACAGACCCCGCGGCCGCGCCGATCCGATCACGGAATTATTGCGCAGCAACCCGTCCGAAGTGACGGTGGGGCGCCGCGCCTATCGTGACGGCGAGAATGAATATTTCCTCAACGGCTCGCGCGTGCGCTTGCGCGATATCTTTGAGCTGCTGGCGCGCTGGGGGCTAGCGCGCAATACGTATGCCGTCATCGGGCAGGGCTTGATCGATCAGGCGTTGTCGCTCCGCCCCGAAGAACGCCGCGCCCTGTTCGAAGAAGCCGCCGGGATTGGGCTGTATCAATCCAAGCGGCAGAACGCCCTCGAAAAACTCGAGGAAACTCAATCCAACCTCTTGCGCGTGAACGATATCATCAACGAAATCGCCCCGCGCCTCCCCTCGCTGGCACGGCAGGCCGAACGCGCGCGCAACTATGACGGGGTCGTCAAGGCGCTCGACGACCGGCTGCGGACCTGGTATGCGTTCCAATGGGCGCGCGCCCAGCAGGTCGCCCAAGATACCGCGCTCCGAGAAAAGAACACGCGCGACCTGCTGAATGCGCGCCGCGCGGGCGTCCAAGAATTGGCTGCCCGATTGGCTCAGTTGCGCAAACTAGGACAGGAATTACGGACGCAATTGGCGGAAGGGCGTCGCGCACGGAGTCAATTAGAGGGCGAGCATGCCACGCGGACGCGCGAGTTAGCCGTTCTCGACGAGCGCCTGCGCTTGACGACACAACAGCGTGAAGAAGCCGCCGCCGAACTTGCGGTCCTGCTGGAATCGCAGCACCGGCAAGAGGAACAAATCGCGGTAGCCGCAGAGAATTATCTCCTGCGGGGGCAGGAACGGGACGCCCTGTCAGAACAACTGCGCGCCAAAGAACAGCAACTGCAGGAATTGGAGCACCTGGCCGCGAGCGCGCAAGCATTGGAAGCCGAAAGCGAGCCGCAGATCCGCGAACTGGCCCGAAAATTGGCTGACCTGCGCTCCCAATTATCGGTCTATGAGCAGGGGCTCAGGGTCGCCGCCGCGCTCAGCACCCAGGCCGACCTTTTGGCGAATTTCGAAGTCCGGCGCGCCCAGGCGGTCAGCAACGTCGAGACCGCGCGCCACCAATTGACCGAATTACGCGCCGCGCTGGCCATTGCGGAACGCGATGTCGCCGGGGCACGCGCGGCGGAGGCATCCGCCCGCAGTGCCATGACCCAGTGGCAATCTCAAATCGCGACCCGCCAGCGCCGGGTGGACACGGTCTCAAGTGACGTCCAGGCGCTGGAAACGCGGCGGTCCGAACAGCAAGCGCGCGTCGACGAATCTACTTTAGCCCTCGCCGAGATCGACCGCCAGGTGGCGCCCGCGGATGCGGAACTGGCTGCTGCGGAAAAGATGCAGGTGGAACTGGAAGACCAGGAATCGCTGGAGCGCAACCGGCTCACCGAGTTTGAAGAAAATCACAACCGCGCGGTGCTGGACGTCGAACGGAGCCGTGCCGAGATCGCCCGCCTGGAAACGGAGATCGAGGATGACCTGGCAAGCGGTCGCATCGTCTCGGAAATCAAGCTCTCGGAAGAAACGAACGGCGGCAGAGAAAGTATTCTTGCCATCGACTCGGACCTGCCGCACCAACTGCGCCTGCGGCTCGGCGAAGAGGTGGTCGCCCTGCCTGTCATCACGGCGGTACCGGAAGGGCTGGAAAAAGAGATTCGCAAGCTGCGCAACCAGCTCAAGTACATGGGCTCGATCAACCCAAACGCGCCCCAGGAATATGACGAATTGAAAGCGCGGCATCAATTCCTGACCGAGCAAGCCGCGGACGCGCATGGCGCGATCGAGCGTCTGCACAAGGCGATTGCGGAGCTGGATGAGATCATGCGCAGCAAGTTCCAGGAGACCTTCAAGGCGATCAACAAGGAATTCGCCGGTTTTTTTACCCTGCTCTTTGACGGCGGCACGGCGCGGCTGGAGCTTACGCAGCCGGAAGACCTGTCGCAGACCGGCATCGACATTATCGCCAAGCCGCCGGGCAAGCGCGCGGCGCACCTGGCCATCCTCTCCGGGGGAGAGCGCGCGCTGACCGCCGCGGCGCTCTTGTTCGCCATCCTCAAGGTGTCGCCGACGCCTTTTTGCGTCCTGGATGAAGTGGACGCGATGCTGGACGAGGCGAACGTGGGTCGTTTCCGCGATGCGCTCAGGACTTTGAGCGCGCAGACCCAGTTCATCGTCATCACGCACAACCGCACGACGATGGAAAGCGCCGACACGGTCTATGGGATCACGATGAGCGAGGATGGCGTTTCGCAAGCCATGTCTCTGCGTCTGGACGGCGAGGGAAGGAACGGCACCGAAGCTGCAATCCAAGACACCGCCGAATCGGGAAACCTATGAAACGACAGGTCATTTTTCTGCTGGGGCTCGTCGTCATCGTGACGGTGCTGGTGACCTTCAGGTTCATTGCGTTGGCGAATGAAGGGAACGCCATCACGGTCCGGCGGGTCGCATCAGCCAAGGCACTGAATGGCAAGCCGGGCATCGAAGTGGAGGTGAGCAGCAATCGCCCGTTCCCGCCGCTGAATGCGAAACTGGTCCTTCAGATTGGCAAGCAGGTGTTTAATCTGATGGAGTACAAAGATGGCAGTCTCAACGCTTTGATCTTTACGCTGACGGCGGATGAATTCGACGCTCTGCGGAACGAGTCCGCGATCTATGTACGGTACGAGCCGGACACGCAGGGGCACTGGGACTATGGGTATTTGGAGAAAAAGGGCATTGTGAATAGCAGGTAGATTAAAGGTACTTGAGAAGATTCAAGTGGACAGACGTGGAATTTGATGTTATCTCGGTCAACACCGCAAGTCGGAATCAGCGTTCTGCACGATGGAATGACTTGCATTGAACCCCATCATTGAGGTTGAAACCCTCTCCAAGGTCTTTCGAATACAGAAAAAGGAACCCGGCGTGGCGGGCGCGGTCAAAGCGCTGTTTCGGCCGCGCTATGAAGCCAAGACCGCCGTGGATGGCATATCGTTTAGCGTCGAGCCCGGCGAGATCGTCGGCTATATCGGCGTGAACGGCGCCGGCAAATCCACCACCATCAAGATGCTCACCGGCATCCTGGTCCCCTCCGGCGGGAGTGTGCGAGTCCTGGGTCGCGATCCTCACCGCGAGCGGGTCGCAAACTCGCTCGATATCGGCGTCGTGTTCGGACAACGCACCCAGTTGTGGTGGGACCTCGCCTTTGTCGAGTCGCTGAACCTTATCGCAGGCATTTACCAGGTCGAGCCGGCCCGCTACCGTCAATTGCTGGATCAATTCTCCGAAATGCTGGAACTGAAAGACCTGCTCCGCGTTCCCATCCGCAACATGTCCCTCGGGCAAAAGATGCGCGCCGAGTTAGCCGCCACCCTCATCCACGAGCCGCGCATCGTCTACCTGGACGAGCCGACCATCGGGCTCGACCTCATCGTCAAAGAGCGCATCCGCGAATTCATCCGCCAGCAGAACAGCGACAAGGGCACGACCGTCATCCTCACGACCCACGACTTGGGTGATATAGAGGAATTGTGCAAACGTGTGATCATTATCGACGCGGGCAAACTGATCTACGACGGACCCCTCAGCACGATCAAGGAGCGTTTTGGCAAGTACCGCGAGATCACGTTCGAGACGGCCAAATGGAACGGCACGCTCGACGCGCCGGTCGGATCGGAGATCGTCCACCGGGAAGCAGGCCGCGTCGTCCTGAGGTTTGACCGGACGGCGACGAGTGCAAGCCACGTCGCCGCAGCGGTGATGAGCCAGATTCAGGTGGACGACTTTACGCTGACAGAGCCGGACCTGGCTTCCATCGTCAAGCAGATTTACAACGGCGCGCTGGAGCCGATCAACTCATGATCCGATCCCTGCGTCGCACGCTTGGCATTTATGGTGCGATCGCGGCGATCGTGCCCAAGGAATATCTCGCGTATAACATCTGGGTCTGGATGGAATTTGTCGTTCAAATCCTGTCCATGACCATTTTTGTCTACTTTTGGCGCGCCGTGTACGCGAGCACGAGCACCCTCGGCGGGCTGAATCTCCAGCAGACATTGAACTATATCCTCCTCGCGCAGGTGCTGGCTCCCATTGTCGAAACCCGCGTTGTCTTTCAATTCGGCTTTCTGGTGCGCAACGGGCAAATCGCCATCGAGCTCCTGCGCCCGCTCGATTTTCAAATGCGCTATTTCGTGGAGAGCCTGACGAGTCTGGTCATTTTCGCTTTCCAAAAATCGCCGTTACTCTTGATCGCTTGGCTCTTCTTCGGTCTGCAGCTCCCCGCCGACCCTCTCACCTGGCTCGTATTCGCGATCTCACTGGTACTGGGTCAAAGCATCTTGTTCTTCTTCGATTGGATTTTTGCCTGCCTGGCGTTTTACAGTACCGAGACATGGGGCTTGAGCGTGGTCCGCGTTGGGGTGGCGACGTTCTTCAGCGGCGCACTCCTGCCTCTGACGATGATGCCCGGCTGGCTGCAGGACATTGCTGCCGCGCTCCCATTCGCGCAGGCCATCTACGTCCCCACGTCGTTTCTCAGCGGCATCAACTCGCCGGCGAACGCGCCTCAGGTCTGGCTCGTCCAACTGGTCTGGCTCATTGCGTTGGGGCTGCTCTCGCGCTGGCTCTTTAACATCGCCGTGCGCCAGGTAACAGTGCAGGGGGGATAGAAGATGGCGCGCTATGTCCGGCTGTACGGGTATTTTCTACTACAGCGATTCAAGATCCTGATGGAATATCGCGTCAATTTCCTGATCGGCGCGTCCTCCACCATCATCCTTCAAATCGCGGGACTGTTGACGATATGGGTCGTGATGAGCCAGATCCCCAGTTTGAACGGTTGGACTCTGAACGAGGTCCTGCTCGTTTATGGCTTGCTCACGCTCTCGAAATCGATTAACCATATGTTCGCGGACAACCTCTGGACGATTGGCATGAGCTATGTCCGCACAGGCGAGTTCGACCGGTTTCTCGTCCGCCCGATCGATCCGCTCTTTCATTTGCTCGCGGACCGTTTTTGCCACGACGGTATCGGGAATTTTCTCATCGGCGCGGCGCTGGTCGCCGTATCCTCGGCGGCGCTCGGCATTGCGTGGACGCCCCTGAACCTGCTCTATCTCATCGTCGCCGTACTGAGCGGTGGCGCCATTTTCATCGCGTTGAACTTGATCACGGCGACGAGCGCGTTCTGGATCGTCGAATCGATCCCCGTCACTCAGATCATCTTCAACACAAACGAGTTTGCCAAATACCCGTTGAACATTTATCATCGGGCCATCGGCATTCTATTGACATGGTTGATTCCCTACGGCTTTGCGTCTTTTTACCCGGCGAGTTATTTGCTGGGGAAGGATATCGGGGCGCTGGCATGGATGGGACCGGTCGTGGCAACGGTTCTGCTCGTCTTGGGTTACCGCGTCTGGCTGTTTGGTCTGCGCCACTATTCCAGCACGGGTTCGTAAGCAAGGTATCTACAATGGCAATGGTAGCGTTCTTAGCGGAGAGAGTCAGAGCACCCGCGCGAGGTGCAAGCCGAGCCAAGCGATAAAGCCGAGGGAGGTCGCCGCGTACAGCCCCATCGCCGTTCGGAAATTGCGAATTACCTGATCGGGCTGAAAAGAGCGCGACCAACGCAAGATGACCGTGAGCACGATTAGGAACAACGCGGAGAGGACAAGCACTTCCGCCGTCTGGTAGCGCCGCAAAATAAGGACGAGCGCCGCCAGGCCCCCGGCAGATAGGCACGCCAGGGCAAAACGAAAGGAACCCGCCGGACCGAGCCACAATGCCAACGTCCGGTCCCCCCGCCGGCGGTCCTCCTCGATTTGATAAATCTCGGTAAGCGGGTAAAATCCAACCGTAATCAACGTCACCGCGAGCGCGCCGAGCAGACCGTCGAATGTCAAAGCAGAAACGATATCCCCGCGCGCGCAAGCCCATCCGCCTAGGTAACCCAGAACGCCTTGTCCCAACGCCACCGTGGCAAGCGCGGCCACCGGCTTGCCTTTGAACCGGGTCCGCGGGTGCGAATAGGCCATGGACAGCGCGAACATGATGGTGTAAATGAAAGCGAAAGGCAAATTCACAGTCAACGCCATTCCAAAACCGATGATTTGCCATCCGAGCGAAAACGGTAGCAGGCCGCGCGGGATGGGAGGCGGATGCTCCAACCCGCCGATGGGACCCTCATCTCGGTCATAAAACGAATTGTAGGCAGTGCCGCCCGCGTACCCAAAGAGGTGAAACGCGAGAAAACCGAGCACGAAGTCACGACCGATGCTTCCACCCGCGACGACATATCCAAGCAGGAAAATGGGCGCGAGGAAAATTTGGAAATTCAGGCGCAGGTGAATGATACAGTCGCGGACATCGCGCCAATTCACGGCTTGTCTCCGGCGCCGATGATGCCGAATCCATCAAGCACTTGTTCCGTCCGCAAGTTCGCAAAGCCGGCAGAGGAGAGCAGATCGCGGAACGAACGGTTTGAGAATTGACCGTGCCAGCGGCTGTAGGGTCGCCAGAAGATGACGGAGATAATGTAGCGGACCTCGCGCCAGCGGTGTACCAGGTTGCTAATGCTCGCGCCTGAGCGCGGCTCCATGGACGCAAAGCATCCGCCCCGTCGGAGAACGCGATGTGCCTCGGCAGCCACGCGCGCGCGGTCGGGCACGAGATAGAGGAAGGAATGGCCGGCGACCATATCGAGCGAGTCGTCGGCAAACGGAAGATCGACTGCATCTGCCAGAACGTATTGGATGGTAGAGTCCAATCCGGCCCGGGCGCTATAATGTTTGGCCTGGTCCAGCATTCGGGGCGCCAGGTCGAGTCCGACGACGGTCGCCGCGGGCACGACTTGGGCGAGGATAATGGTCGAGACGCCGGGCCCGCACCCCAGGTCGAGCACGCGAGGAGAGCGCCCGCCGTCGGGGATATAGCCTGCCAGGCGCGCACAACTGGACCGCCACGTCTGCTGTGCCGTCATCACGCCATATAATAAAGCGCCCAAATCAAATAGCCAGGGACGTCCCATAGTGGGAAATTATAACACACCATGCTTCACTCCTCCAGAGGGAGTGCAGCAAGCCAGGAGGAAAGGATGTCATTGAAACTACAAGGGGTTTTTCCACCCATCCCCACGTCATTTGACGCGGATGGGAAGATCCTGCACGACCGGATCAAGTCAAACTTGGAACGATGGAGCCAAACTGGAGTACATGGATTCGCCGTGTTGGGAACAAATGGCGAATACGTTTTCCTGAACGAAGCAGAAAAAGCCGCCATCTGGGAAACAGCCCGCACTGCCATCCCGCGTGACAAGTTCTTCCTGGCGGGCGCGGGCGCTGAATCCACTCAGACCTCGCTGGCGCTGGCGCGCCGGGCGGCGGAATTGGGCGCGGACGCGGCGATGATCGTGACGCCGCATTATTACAAATCGCAGATGAATTCCCAAAACCTGATCAATCATTATCGCGTGATTGCAGACTCTTCGCCGATCCCGATCGTCATTTACAACATGCCCGGGTCCACCAGCATCGACATCGATGCGGCAACGGTCATCCAGATTGCCCAGCATCCGAATATCGTCGGCATCAAAGACAGCAGTGGGACCGTCGCCAAATTCACGGAAATCATCCGTTCTGTGCGCCCGGACTTTACCCTACTCGCGGGCTCTGGCGGCTATTTCTATCCTTCCCTGTGCATCGGCGCCCGGGGAACGGTGGCGGCGGTGGCGAACGTCGCACCGCGCGAGTGCGTTGCCCTCTATAACGCCTTCCTCGAGGGCCGCCATGCCGAAGCAAGGGAAATACAGATGAAATTGCTCCCGCTGAATCAAGCCGTTACCGTCCGCTGGAGCATCCCCGGACTGAAAGCAGCACTCGACATCCAGGGCACCTACTACGGCGGCGCGCCCCGCTTGCCCCTCCGCCCGCTCGGGGAGCCGGAACGCCAAACCTTGAAAGATATCATGCGCGAAGCAGGTGTGATCTAAAACGCAAAACGAAGAGACGACCCGGCGGGTCGTCTCTTTTTATTTCAAGTATTCTGCTCTGCCCAGGATGGCAAGCAGCGGTTCGGTAAGCAACTGGGGGAAAAGCCCGATCACGATCAGAGCGGCGATCAACGCTACGACGACGCCGGCACAGAGGTACGGCACGATCTTTACCTCCCCTGTGCTCACCGGCATCTCGTCGGGCCTGACAAAGATGGGCTGAATGATCCGAACGGTAGCGAGCAAAGCCACCGCGCTCGAGCCCAGAAGCAGGATGAGCACCAGCGGGTGCGAGACGACCAGGTCATGATAAATTCCCCACCGCGCCGCGACCGCCGGGACAGGCGGAATCCCTGAAAGCGCGAACCCACCTGCCAGGACCGACACCGCGCCCAGCAACTGCCAACGGCGTTCGATATGGAACCGGATGAAACTCAGGCC
>JBLMXX010000032.1:0-7746 GCA_050257995.1 Acidobacteriota bacterium
GGCATTGCGCCAAACCCGTTCGTTATCACGTCAAAGAAATGACCTACGGGGGCGACACGCAAGCGGTCGTCGTGGAGCGAAGGAGGCGCTTTGAACCCGCGCTGGACGACCAGCCCGTTCCCCATCCCCGTACGCGCATGGCAGGGCGAACAAAAAATATTGAAACGTTCCTGGCCGCGCAGCAGCACTTGATGCGTTACCGGAAATGGAAAGACAGTCGAGTCTTTATTCTCCTGCTTGCCCGTATATAACAGAACATCGTCCTGCAGATGTCCCCGTGCTACCGTGTCGGGCACAACGGGCCGCGCCGACTGCCCATCGGGAAACAGATCAGCCGGAGCGAGTGGGAGGTATTTGGGCTGATTCCCCATAAGCTGGAATGTCATATTCTGATTACAGCCCACCACGACCGCAAGCAACAGAAAGATCGCCAGGACGGATCGCAGACGGACTAGCCGTCTGCCAACCCGCGCCGATCGCTTATTGCCGGACATCCGACACCTCTAGCGCCCCCAGTTCCTGCAAAAATCGGCGTGTCGTCTCAACATCGAACTTACGGTCGGTTGCCTGGATCACCAAGAAAAAGCGATCGCGCGTCGCCATTGCAAATCGAGGGACGTTGAAGACTGGATGGTAAAGCATCGGCAGACCGTTCAGTGCCAGCATCCCCAATACTCCAAACAAAGCGGCAAACAGGATCGTCGTTTCAAAGACGACCGGAACAAACATGGGCCAGGAATTGAGCGGGCGCCCGCCCACGTTAAGAGGATAAGCAATCACGGAAACATAATATTGGAGCGCGTATCCCAGGACCGCTCCGGTGATGCCTCCCAGGAGCACCAAAGGTGGAACCCACGTGCGATGAAATTTGAGGGCATCTTCCAGCCCCTCGATCGGAAAAGGCGTGTATGCGTCGACCTTTCGGTAGCCCTCATCGCAAACTCGACGCGTTGCGTCAACAAGTTTTTCCGGACTGGTGAACTCGGCCATCAGGCCATAAAGTCGTGAATCCTGGTTCATGGTACCCGTCCCATTCAAGACCAACTCTGCCCTACTATCGACATGGGCTACTCCGCCGAGGTGCCGACGGCGCCCGGCTGTATGTCCTTTTTTTGCTCTTGCGTTTCAACTAACAACTCGCGCATCTCGCTGATGGAAATCATAGGCAGGAATCGGATAAAGAGAAACATGAGCGCGAAGAAGAGCCCGATCGTACCCGCAAAGGTCGCGATATCCCACAGGGTTGGCGAATACAGGCCCCAGGCGGACGGTATGAAATCACGGCTCAGGCTTTGGACGACAATGATAAAGCGCTCGATCCACATCCCCGTATTGACGATCAGGGATAATAAAAATAGGAAAAGCGCGTTCGCCCGTACCCGCCGGAACCACAAGAGCTGTGGAATCAGGACATTGAACGCGATCAACATCCAATACCATGGGGCGTAGGTGCCGGTCAAGCGATCCTGGACCGTAAAAGCTTCGAACCCGCTGCCGCTGTACCACGCCATGAAATTCTCCATCAAATAGCCATAGGCCACGATAAGGCCGCTGGCGAGCATGATCTTGGCCATGTTGTCGAGATGGCGCGGCGTAACAAAATCTTCGAGATGATAGAATTTGCGAAGCGGAATTGCAATCGTCAATACCATTGCAAAGCCGGAATAGAGCGCCCCGGCGACAAAATAGGGCGGGAAGATGGTCGAATGCCAGCCCGGGACAATGGCAACCGCAAAGTCCATGCTGACGACACTGTGAACGGAGACCACCAGCGGCGTCGCCAGGGCAGCCAGGAGAAAATAGAGCCGCTCGTACCGGACCCAATGCCGTGCATCGCCTCGCCAGCCCAGAGAAAGCAAACCGTAAAAAATCTGCGCAATGGGCCGCGTGGCGCGATCCCGCAGGGTCGCCAAATCGGGGACAAGGCCGATGTACCAAAAGATTAGGGAGACGGTGCCGTAGGTGGAGACCGCGAAGAAATCCCATATGAGCGGGCTGCGGAATTGGGGCCACAGGCCGGTAACGCTCGGATACGGGATCAGCCAAAACGCGAACCAGGGTCGCCCGAGGTGTAACACGGGGAAAAGCGCCGCACAGGCCACTGCGAAAAGCGTCATCGCCTCGGCGAACCGGTTGATCGACGTCCGCCACTGTTGGCGCAGCAAAAGCAAGATCGCCGAGATCAGAGTGCCGGCATGTCCGATGCCGATCCACCAGACAAAGTTGACGATGGCAAAACCCCAAGCGACCGGAATATTTACACCCCAAATGCCAATCCCCTTGATCAACAAATAGGTGATGGCAAAAAAGAGCACCATGACCAGGGCAAAAGAGATCGCGAACCCAACGTACCACCCGCGCGGTGTCCCTCGCAAGACAATCGAACTGATCTTGTCCGTGATGGAACCAAAAGTATAGCCAGGCGCAAGCACGGGCGCACGGGAGGGGCGATTCGCAATCGGTCGGTCTAGATCTTGGGCCATGTCAAATCTCGGGATTCGGATTCCGCAAGGCGGCTTGGTACGTTGTGCGTGGGCGTGTGTTCAATTCGCCCAGCAGAGCGTAATTGCGCGGACCGGCTTTCAGCCTGGCAATGCGACTGTTCTTGTCAGCGATGTTTCCAAAGACAATCGCCTCCGCCGGACAGGCCGCCGCACATGCCGTCTGAACTTCGCCGTCCCGGATCTGCCGCCCTTCCCTTTCCGCAGTGATGCGCGCCAGGTCGATGCGCTGAACGCAATACGTGCATTTTTCCATGACGCCCCGGCTACGGACCGTAACGTCGGGATTACGCATGCCCTTGAGACTGGGAGTATTCCAATCCGAGTACTGCAAAAAGTTAAACCGGCGGACCTTGTACGGGCAATTGTTGGAGCAATAGCGCGTGCCGACGCAGCGGTTGTATACCATCTCGTTCAGTCCCTCACTGTCATGGACCGTCGCCTCTACCGGGCAGACCACTTCACATGGCGCGGTCTCACAGTGCATGCAGGGTACCGGCTCGAAATAGGTTTCCGGATTCTCCATATTTCCTTTGTAATAGGTGTCGATGCGGAGCCAGTGCATCTCACGGGCTTTCAATACCTGGTCTTTGCCGACAACGGGGATGTTATTTTCCGCCTGGCAGGCGACCACGCAGGCATTACAGCCAACACAGGTGCTTTGGTCAATCGCCATGCCCCATTGATTGCCTTCGTACTTGACTGCAGGATAGAGGGAGGGAACATTTCCCGATTCTCCCTCTTGGACAGAACGAGGGTTTTTGACAAAATCGTCGAGTGTGAGTGAGCGAACGAGCCCGCGCCCCTCCATCATGTTGTGCTGTTGCACCGAAGCGAGTTCATACTTTTCTCCGGTCTTGTGCAAATCGAGGCCGCGATCAAACCACAGACCGGTAGACGTGCGGAGACTGTACGCGTTATATCCGATGCCGCTCCCTACTTTGCCCGCCGCCATCCGACCGTAACCCAGGAAAACAGTGATGGAATCATCCGGCTGACCGGGCGTGATCCAGGTCGGGGCACGCAGGGTCCGTCCCTGATACTGTAACTCTACAACGTCGGTGCGCGCGGCGCCGTGCTCGCCTCCCTCACCTGCAAGATCGTGCTCAAGACCCAGGCGCTGTGCGGCCGCAGGACTCACGAGGATGGCGTTATCCCACGTTAAGCGAGTCAACGGCTTGGGCAGTTCCTGGAGCCAGCCGTTATTCGCAAATCGACCGTCGTATACACTCGGATCGATACGGAATACTATCTCCAGATTCGCACCGGAAGCGGCCGGGGGCACCGGTACGGCTACGGGTTGGTTTCCCCAACCGGTCTTCAGGACTGGAGTCCGCGACCTAGCTGCCGTATTTGGGACAACACCATCATTCAACGCTTTATGCCAGAACACGTCAAAGTCGCTCCCCGGATGCTGGGTCTCCCAGAAATTCCGAACAATGTCGTGTCCCGGAGTCTGCGGCTGGTCATCCAATGCCCCCAATACCTCGTGAATGGATTTGCCGGAGTAGAGGGGTGCGATGAGCGGCTGAATAATGCTGACTGTGCCGTCATACGCGCGGGCGTCACTCCATGCTTCCAAATAGTGCGCCTGCGGAATGTGCCATTGGCATGTCGCGGCGGTTTCATCCTGGTAAAGACCAGAGTGGACACGCAGGCGCGCCTGACTCAAACGATCGGCAAAGTCAAAATCAGCGGGGGCGTTGTAAACAGGGTTGCAGCCAATCAGCATGATCAGCTCAACATGTCCCGCCGCGAGGTCGCCCACTAACTCACGGAGTGAACTTAATTGATCGATCGGGTTTGCTTCCACCGGATCGGTATAGGTGATCGATCTACCGACGTTACCGAGCGCGGCATTCATAGCATGGGCCAGGGCGTGGACAATTGGCGGCTGGCTCTCGCCTGCCATTACGATGCTTTTCCCAGGATGGTTCTGGAGGTCTCGCACGAGAGCGGGAATCCATTTGGGAGGGACGCTTGACGGAAGGGTGCCCGGCGCGACCCCGGGTATGTTGAGAGCCACCGCCACGGCACGCGCGAACGCCTCAATATCGGAAGCGCGCAACGGCAAGCGGTGGTCTGCTTTGGCACCGGTGATGGAGGGGGAGCTTTCGACCACGTAGAGGCGGTTCATGTTTGTCCCTTGACCCGGTTCGGCGCGGCGTCGCACGGCAAAGTCATGGACATAACGCAGACTGCCCGGTACAGTCATGAGGAAATCCGAATCAAGTGAGAGAATCACATCGGCTTGATCCAGATGATAGATCGATTCGACATATTCGTCGAAGGCAAGGTGAGCCCCCGCGCGCGTATTATCCCGCGTCGCCGGTTCGTACTGGTGCCACTTGGCTTGAGGAAATGCGAGCAGGAGGCGACGCATCTGATCCTTGAACGTCGGCGAGGTCACCGTCTCGGTGAGGATTCGGAGGCCCGCGCCCTTGACTGCCCGTTGCGCGTCGACCGCCGTTCGGAGCTGGCTGAGAAAACTATCGTAGGTCTGATTTTGACCATTGAGGGTGACCACCTGGGAGCGATCGGGGTCATACAAAGTGAGGATCGAGGCCTGGGTGAAGGCATCCGTTGCGCCCAGGCTGGCAGGGTGATCAGGATTACCTTCAATCTTGGTCGGGCGTCCCGTATGGCTTTCCACAAGGATACCCGTAGCATAGCCACCCAGCGTCGTTGCCGACGCATAATACAGCGGCTTGCCGGGCTCTATGCCCTCCGGCTGATTCACATATGGAATGATTTTCTCTGCGGGGGCACCAAGACCGCACGCCGTGAGACCGGCGAGAGCAAGCGAAGCGCCGAGGATCTTGAGGAACTGCCGGCGATCAATCGAGGTATCCAAAACTGCGGCATAGCGCGGATACTCGCGGTGAATGAATTCATGGAATTCCGGTGTGTCCGCCAGTTCGTCCAGACTGCGCCAGTATTCTTTGCCGGTTGCCTGGCTTTGTCGCTCGCGAATCGAAGGAACGCCGAGCAAATTGTCATCCATCTTTGTTACCCATTTGCCGTCAACGTTTAATCAGCGGTGGCAGACCATACAATCGATTTTGACCTGAACGTTGTATTCTCTCACCAGACTTTGACCCAACGCCATCTGATCGGCAGGCGGCTGATAGTCCATCCTGAACACAAATTCGCGCGGGCGAATATACGCTGCCGGATTGCGATGGCAGTTAAGGCACCATTCCATCTGCAACGACGCCGTTTTGGCTGTCAGCGGCATCTGGTCCATCTGCCCGTGACAGGTCGTGCACCCGAACCCTTTGGCAACGTGGATGCTGTGGTTGAAATAGACAAAGTCCGGCAGAGAGTTGACGCGGTTCCATTGGATGGGGGTGCCATTGGCAAAACTCTCGCGGACCGTGGCCAGTGCTGGACTGGTTGCCCAGATCAGAGTATGGCAGTTCATACAAACCTGGGTGGCGGGCATGCCTGCGAATGCGGAGGTCTCGACGGACATATGGCAATAGCGGCAGTCCAGCCCGTCATCACCGACGTGGTGTTTGTGGCTGAATTGGACCGGCTGTTCCACGGGGTTGCCCACGCCAGTGGCGTACGAGGAGCGCACCAAAGCGCCGAGCGCCAGAACGACTGCGGCGAGCATAAAAATCGCACCAAAGATGCTGACCCTGGAAAAAGTGTTCGTGCTGCGATGAAAGATCTGAGGCATATACTTGTCCAGCCACAGAGCAAACATGGGGATATTACAAAAAACGCGCTCGCGTCCCAAAGAATGCGAGCGCGCCACGGCGAAATAATGCACGTGCCGTTTGTACTAACGCCCGCACATTTCTTTTGTTACGAATTGCCCCTAAATTAGCGGCGCGGAGTGATACCATTGGGTAACAAGTTCCCGGTATTTGACGTTTCTAAATGCGAGTAGGATAAACGGAGTATTCGAAAGGAGTATTCGAATGGATCACTCGCCACAAGTCCTATCCGCTTCAGACGTCCTCGGAAACAAGGTCAAGAACATAAAGGGACAAAGCCTTGGCACCGTGAAGGAATTGATCATCGACTCTGATAGCGGTCGCATCGTCGGCGCACTCTTATCGCCGGTAGATGCTGCAAAAGTAGGCGAGCACCTGGCAGCCATTCCCTGGCATGCTCTGACCCTTTCGAAAGAAGACGGCTCCATTTACGCCGACTCGGAGATGATGGAACACCCATTGCGGCGCCAAACGGATTGGCCGGAAATGCAAGAGCCGCCGCATTGGACGAAAAATACTGTGGTCTATACATCGTCAGTTTACAAGGGAGATGGAGACATCCGATAGATCTCGTGCCTCCGCTCCTGCGAGGGAGACCCGCAATGCTCGGTGCTGTTCTGGCAATCTTATTCATCCTGCTGCTCATCGGCGCATTACCCTCCTGGCCGCGCAGCCAGAGATGGGGCTACTTTCCCAGCGGCGGGCTCGGATTGATGGTCCTGATCATGCTGCTGCTCTTGCTGCTTGGTCAAGCCTAATCCGGGATATAAAAACAAACAAGGAGGATAAAAAAATGGCAAGTGACATTCTACAAGGGCGTTGGAAGCAGATGCGGGGCGATCTGCGAATTTGGTGGGGCAAGCTCACCGATGACGATTTTGACCGCATCCAGGGTAGTCGGGAGAAATTAATGGGTGCTCTGCAGGAAAAGTATGGCTATACTCGCGCGCAAGCCGACGCCGAGATAGATCGGCGGCTGCTCGAGTACGACCAAAAGCACCGACTTCCACCCAACCAACCGCCCGGTGCTCGACCGTAAAGCTTCCCGTCCAGTAGAACGATCGTGACTGTCCCTCTCATCTTTGCTAACGGAAGAAGAGGGACAGTTTTCTATCAGGCAATTTTGCTTGATTCATGTTTATGAAAGGAGAATCATATGGCACTCCAGACATTGCAGGACCTCTACGTGAGCGAACTGAAAGACCTTTACAACGCGGAACAGCAAATCCTCAAGGCGCTACCGAAAATGGCAAAGGTGGCCTCGTCGCGCGAATTGAAGGATGCCTTTAACCAGCATCTCCAGCAGACCGAGCACCAAGTGGAACGGCTTGACCGGATATTCAAGAATCTCGGCAAGACCCCCCGCGGAAAAAAGTGCGTCGGGATGCAAGGGCTGATTGAGGAAGGCAACGAATTGCTCAAGGAAAAAGCAGACCCGTCCGTGAAGGATGCCGGGCTCATTTCGGCCGCCCAACGAGTTGAGCACTATGAAATGGCAGGCTATGGGACCGTGCGCACCT
>JBLMXX010000033.1:0-5477 GCA_050257995.1 Acidobacteriota bacterium
ACTCGATCGAGCGCATGATCGACAAGACCTCGATCGGCAGCCCGGCCGCCAACCTGCGCAATATTATCGAAAAGGTGGAAGCGCCCGATCCGTACACGGTCGTCGTCACCCAGAAACTGCCTTACATCGGATTGGTGGGTGGCTACATGAACGACACTAATGCTGGCGGCATCATAGTCAGCAAAAAGTACGTCGAGAGTGTCGGTGATGAAAAAGCGAACGTGCATCCCATCGGGACGGGTCCCTATACGCTGGCCGAAGAACACAAAAAGGGTGGACCGATCAAGCTGGTCACCGTGCCCGGAGTTGAGAATCATTGGCGTGTGACGCCCTATTACAAGAATGTGAACTTTATGCTCGCGCCGGAAGAAGCCACGCGCGTCGCCATGCTCAAGAACGGCGAAGCGGACCTCGCGCCCATTTCCTATGACTCGATTGACACGGTCAAAGCATCCGGGCTGCACATCGCCTCCATTCAAAAGGAATGGGGTCCGCTGATTCGCTTTGGCGGGATTGTGACGACCGACTCCAAACGCTTTAATTCGTCGGCACCATGGGCAAAGAAGGAAGTGCGCCAGGCGCTCAACTATGCGGTTGACAAGGAAGCCATTGCCAAGAGTATTTTCAAGGGCGAAGCGGTGCCGACGGGCGCGTCCATGCCGCTCGCGGTTTGGACGGATATTACTCCGTATCCATACGACCCCGCGAAGGCAAAGCAATTGCTGGCCCAGGCGGGTTATCCGAATGGGTTTCCGCTCCCGTTGAGGACATTCACGACCAATCCGGGTGCCGAATTGCCCGCCATTGGCGAAGCGGTAGCGCTCTACTGGAAAGCCGTCGGCATAGACGTCAAGATCGTTCCCAGCGATTGGAACACGGTCCGCGGCGACCTCCTTGCAGGCAAGGCGAACGATTACTTGTTCACCCAGCGCGGCCAGCCGTTCGTCGATCCGCAAGCCGGGCTTGATCTGGAATATGACGTGAACAACGCCTTTGCGATCTATTCAACGCAGGACGTGATTGACCAATACAATCAGATTCGTAAAGAGCTCGACCTGAAGAAGCGAGATGAGTTGGCGCGCGCGTTTGGCAACATGGTGAAAGACGAAGCCACTAATGTATTCCTGGTCTTTGCGAATGAGGCCTACGGCGCGAGCAAGAAGGTGGGCAATTGGCCGACGATCCGCATGCGTGCTCAAAGCATTGAAATGATTACACCCCCGTAGACTAATTTGCCGGATATGGGTCAGCAAAATGCCAAGGAGGGCATCATCATGAGGATAACACATGCGCTAACTGTAAGCTTGCTTGTCGCTCTATCCGTTTTGCTGCTCACGGGATGTTCGCAGCCTACTCCTGCTGCCCCCGTCGCGACGTCGGTGCCTGCTGCGACATCGGTGCCCGCTGCCACGTCTGCACCGGCGGCAACGAATGCACCCGCGGCGACGTCTGCTCCCGCCGCGACAAGCGCACCCGCGGCAACCAAAGCACCCGCAACGAGCGCGCCGGCGGTCAAAGTGCCGAGCGGCAGTCTGACCGTCGCCCTGTCGACCTTGGAAGCCGAGACGTTCCTTCCGTGGAACGGCGGCGGCGGACGGACGTCCTATCTCGCCATGATCTACGAGTACTTGCTCTATACCGATCCCAAGACCGAAACGCTCAAGCCTGGGCTCGCCACGAAATGGGAAATGTCGCCGGACGGCAAGTCGTGGACCTTCGAGCTGCGCAAAGGCGTCCAGTTCCAGGAAGGCTATGGCGAATTGACCTCCGAAGATGTCAAATATTCGATCGAGCGTATCCTTGCGCCAGACTCGATCGCCGGACCCGCCGGTTCCATGCGCAACCTGATTGCCGGCGTGGATGCGCCGGAACCATACAAAGTTGTTATCAACATGAAGGTGCCCTATCCAGAGCTCGACCGCGGCTACCTGGCCGATTCGAATCAAACCTTGATCGTCTCGAAAAAGTACGTGACGACCGTGGGCGATGAGAAGGCGAACGTGCATCCGATTGGCTCAGGCCCTTACATCCTGGCGGAAGAGCACAAGAAAGGCGGGCCCATCAAGCTCACCGTAGCGCCGAACGTCGAAAAGCACTGGCGCGTGACGCCCTATTACAAGGACGTGACCTTCCGCGGAGTGCCTGAAGAAGCCACCCGCGTGGCGATGTTGAAGAACGGCGAGGCGGACCTCGCTTCCATCTCGTTTGATTCCATCGAGCCCATCAAGGCAACGACGGGATTGCATGTCACCTCTGTCCCGAAAAACTGGAATCCCATCATCCGGCTCGGCGGCATGGTGGAAAGCGACCCGAAGCGGTACGTCTCGACGAATCCCTGGGCCAAGAAACAGGTTCGACAGGCGATGAACTATGCTATCGACAAGGATGCCATCGCCAAGAATATCTTTCACGGCGAAGCAACGCCAGGCGGCTCGTCGATGCCGGTCCCACCATTCTTTGACATCACCCCGTTTCCATATGACACCGCCAAGGCCAAGGCACTCCTGGCTGAAGGCGGCTATCCCAATGGATTTGACGTGACGCTCAAGACCTTTACGACATCTCCGGGTGCGGAGCTCCCCACCGTCGGCGAGGCGGTCGCGCAGTACTGGAAAGCCGTCGGCATCAACGTCAAGATCAATCCGACGGACTGGGGAACCGTGCGCGGCGAGTGGACCGGAGGCAAAGCCCTGGACTATGTGTGGACGCATCGCGGTCTGGCCTTCACCGATCCGCTAACGGCACTCAATACGGACTTTGGCGCGAACCAGGCGTTCGTGTCGTACTCGACGAAGCAGACATCGGACATGCTCACCGCGCTGGGAAAAGAGTTCGACCCTAAAAAACGCGAGCAGTTGGCCCAGGATATGGGAAACCTCGTGCGTGACGAAGCGGCCGGCATCTATATCGTCTTCGCCAACGATCCGTATGGCGCGACAGCCAAAGTGGGCAACTGGCCCACGATCCGGGTGCGCCCACAGAATATCGAGTACATTACTCCGCAATAGCAATGCAAGGATATATCTTAAAGCGCTTGATCCAGGCCGTATTGACCCTCATTCTCGCCAGCATCATCGTTTTCCTGCTGGCGAGAATGACGGGCGATCCGGCGGCCCTCCTCCTCGCCGAATACAGCACGGTGGAGGACAAGGCAATCCTGACCCAGCAGTTGGGCCTCGACAAGCCCGTGCCCGAACAATATGCCGTGTTCATCTGGAACGCGCTGCACGGTGACCTGGGCAAGTCCATTCGTGGCGAACGCGCACCGGCGCTCGGCCTCGTGGCTGAGCGCCTCCCCGCTTCACTTCAACTGGCGGCGGTCGCGCTCCTCGTCAGTCTGCTCCTCGGATTGCCCCTCGGCGTTTTCTCCGCCGTCGGCAAGGGATCGTGGTACGACGCGCTGTTTCGGATCCTGGCACTCCTCGGGCAGTCTGCTCCCGTATTCTGGATCGGTATCGTTGCCATGTACTTGCTGAGCGTGCAATTGCACTGGCTGCCGACGTCGGGTTACGGCAGGCCGGAACAATTCGTCCTTCCGGCGCTCGCGATGAGTTCCTTCCAGGTCGCGGCGATTCTGCGCCTGACGCGCTCGAGCATGCTCGACTCGCTGGGAAGTGAATACATCAAGCTGGCGCGCATCAAAGGGCTGTCGGAACGAATAGTCGTGTGGAAACACGCTCTGCGGAACAGCTTGCTGCCCGTGCTCACCTATTCCGGTACGATCCTGGGTCGCATGATCACGGGCGTTGTTGTGGTCGAGACGGTTTTTGCGTGGCCCGGCATCGGACGGCTCGCGTATGAATCGGTCATGTCTCGCGACTTTCCTGTATTGCAGGCAGTGGTCCTGCTGATGGCAGCCCTTTTCCTTGGAATCAATCTCGTGGTGGATGTGCTTTACGCTTACGTCGACCCGCGCATCCACTATAGTTAGGTGCCATGAGACTTTCCACCGTCGATAAAATCACGAGCGCCGCCGGTCTCTTGATCATCCTGGTCCTCATTGTCGTCGCCATCCTGGCGCCGGTGGTCGCCCCCTACGATCCGACGTTGGGGTCACTGGGTGATCGCCTCAAGCCACCCGTGTGGGAAAAGGGCGGCAGCCCTGCGCACTTGTTGGGCACTGACCTCCTGGGTCGCGACACGCTGAGCCGCGTGATATTCGGGGCGCGCACCTCGCTTGCCGTGGCGGTGGTCGCCATACTCGTTGCTGGAACGCTCGGCTCCGCGGTCGGCATTTTGGCAGGCTATCTGGGCGGGTGGCTCGATACGCTCCTCATGCGCTCGGCTGACCTGGCTTTCTCGTTTCCCGCGATCCTCCTGGCCATGGTGCTGGCCGTGGTCTTTGGGGCCAGCTTTTACAATATTATTTTTGTCATCAGCTTGGTCTTGTGGGCCGAGTATGCCCGCATGGCGCGCGCCGAAACGCTCAAAGTCAAAGAGATGGACTATGTCGCGTTGGCCAAGGTGGCGGGTGTGTCGCAATTTCAGATTATGCTCAGGCACATCTTCCCAAACGTCGCGAGTTCACTGATTGTTCTCGCAACGCTGCAAGTCGGCGTGGTCATCATCATGGAGTCATCGCTTTCCTTTTTGGGAGTCGGCGTGCCGCCACCCAACCCGGCCTGGGGCTCGATGATCGCCGAAGGCCGCTCGTATGTCGTGACGGCGTGGTGGCTATCGCTCGTACCCGGAGTGGCTATTCTGGTCACCGTGCTGTCCTTTAATCTGCTCGGGGACGCGCTCACCGAATTACTGAGCCCGGAACGCGCCGCGGGCTAGCGCGGCCTGTTAGGGAGTTGTGATGGTTCCACTGCTACAGACGCATGATCTCAAAAAATACTTTCCGGTTTCGCAGGGTCTGCTCTTTTCGAGGCACACGGGGTTTGTGAAATCGGTTGACGGGATAGACTTGGCGATTGGGCAGGGCGAGACGCTCGGAGTCGTCGGCGAGTCCGGGTGCGGCAAGACGACCATGGCCAAACTCCTGCTCCTGCTGGAGGGCGCCACTGAAGGCGCGATCCTGTTCGAAGGAAAAGATGTCCGCTCGTTCGCGAAAGCGGACCTGGCGCGCTATCGCAAGTCGGTGCAGGCCGTTTTTCAGAACCCCTTTTCCTCGCTCAACCCCAAGATGCAAGCCGGCTCGATTATTGCCGAACCCCTGTCGGTGGACCGCTCATTGTCGAACGCAGAACGAGAAGCACAGGTCGCCCGGGTGTTGGAATTAGTTGGACTCGATCCCGCGGCGGGGAAGAAATACCCGCACGAGTTCAGCGGTGGGCAGCGGCAGCGCGTAGCGATCGCGCGGGCGCTCGCGTGCAACCCGCGGCTCATCATCTTGGATGAACCGGTCTCGGCGCAGGATGTCTCCATCCGTGCCCAACTCTTGAACCTGCTCAAGGATCTGCAAAAAGAACTGGGGATCAGTTTTCTCTTCATCGGGCATGACCTGGCCACTGTGAAATACATGTGTCACCGCA
>JBLMXX010000034.1:0-3498 GCA_050257995.1 Acidobacteriota bacterium
CCCGAGGCGAGGGTCTTGCCATCGGGGCTGAACGCGACACTATACACCGCATCCGTGTGCCCGATGAGCGACTGACCGAGCCACCGGCGCGGCGTCACTCTTGGATCGAGCACCGATGAAACATCCCATAAGATGATGGTCTTGTCGGCGCTGCTGGAGGTGAGGGTCTTGCCATCCGGGTTGAACGCGACGCTTAACACCGAAGACATGTGCCCCGTGAGTGGCGGACTGAGGGGCCGGCGCGTCGCCACGTCCCACAGGAGGATCGTCTTGTCGGCACTGCCTGAGGCGAGGGTCTTGCCATCGGGGCTGAACGCGACACTGGTTACGGTAGAGGCATGCACATTGAGCGGCGGACCGAGGGGCTGGCGCGTCGCCACGTCCCATAGGATGATCGCCCTATCGTAACTTCCTGAGGCGAGGGTCTTGCCATCCGGGCTGAAGGCAATGCTATACACGATACTCGTGTGCCCGGTGAGCGGCGGCCCGATCCGGGTACGCGTCGCCACATCCCACAGGATAATCGTAGCGTCCCAGCTGCCCGAGGCGAGGGTCTTGCCATCCGGGCTGAAAGCGAGACGCGACACCATACTCGTGTGCCCGGTGAGCGCCGTCCCGATCTTGGTACGCGTCGCCACGTCCCACAGGAGGATTGTGCTGTCCTGGCTGCCCGAGGCGAGCGTTTTGCCATCGGGGCTGAACGCGATGGTATTCACGGCAGCCGTGTGCGCCGTGAGCGGTGGACCGAGGGACTGGCGGGTTGCCACGTCCCACAGGATGATGGTGCTGTCCTGACTGCCCGAGGCGAGCGTTTTGCCGTCCGGACTGAACGCGACACTCAACACGGCGCCCGAATGCCCGGTGAGCGGCGGACCGATGGGCTGGAGCGTCGCGACGTCCCACAGGATAATCATATGGTCGTCGCTGCCCGAGGCGAGCGTCTTGCCATCGGGACTAAACGCGACGCTCTGGACCCAATCCGTGTGCCCGCGCAGGAACTTTATCAGTGGCGGCTTGTCGAGGAGGGCCGCCAGCAGGCTGCCGCCGCTCTCAGAATCAGCGTTTCCGCGCACGGCTTCTATTCCCAACAGCAATGCCAGATCATATTGGCGGGATAGCAGAACCGTGGCTTGGGCGGCGAGTCGACGCGAGATGTTGATCCGGGTCTCTTCGGCCGCACGGTCGCGCTCGTTCGTCGCATTGATTACCTGAATGGTTAACCCGGCCAAAAACAGGATGACGAGACCGGCGCCCAGGCCAATCAAGGCCAGTCGTCGGATCAATTGCGACCGGCGCTTGCGTTCGACGAATCGTCGCCGCCAATCGAGGATCGCGGGCGCGAGGACGTCGTGAAAGATCTCATAGCGCGCGGTCTGCGGCCGGTCTGCCGGCGGCGCGATCGCGCGCAGGACGCGCCCATCGGACAGTTTCTTGAGCACGGGCGTGACGCGTTCAGCGGGACGTTCGGAATACGTGACCAGGTCGTCCGCGGTCTGCGCGATCTTGGTGCCGGAGGGGGTGACCAGGCGGTCGAAGAAGGACGCGCAGAGGTCCTGTTCGGGTGCGGTGAGATTTTGCATCACCGCGTCGAGGTGCGTGCGCACGATTGTTTCCGCGCGGCCCAGCCGGACCAGGGTCTCGAGTCTCAGGAGATGCGACCCGGTCCGCATCTCTTCGTCCCACAACCGCGTCAAGACCATCTGCAGGAAAGGCGTCTCGACGCGCAGCTCGGCGGCCGGCGCCGTGCTCACTTCACCCTGACCCGCGCGCGCGTCCAGCATCACCCGTCCGGTCTGCACCTGGTCGACGAGCGCGTCGACGAGCGCATCTTCTACCGCGATGGGCGGCGCGCCCGTGCGCTTGTCATTGTACACTTGAAGCGGTTTGCGGATGGCGTTGACCGCGCCCGCGCGGTCCAGGTGCTCGAGCCGCAAGCCGTTGCTCAGCAAGTTGGGAATGCGCGTCTCCAAGCGGTGGAGCTGCGAGAGGGCGTCCTCGCGCAAAGAGAGGAGAAAATTCGCCTGCACGTCGTCGCGGTTGACGGCGCGCGCCAGCTGTTCCTCAAAGGGCTCGGCGTTAGGGTGGTAGAGAAAGTATTCGTCGAACTGATCGAGGATGAGGAGGGGCGTGCGCCGGGTTTGCTGGATCGCGCGCGCGAGGAATTCGTCGAGGGGCGCGTCGAGCGAGAGCCGCTCACCCGTGGCCGCGTGGATCGCGTGCCCCAGCGTGTCCATGAGCGCGACCTGGAACGTGGGGTCCTGCCAAGTCTTGAACACGACGACGAGGAGATCGGGCAGCGCGCGGAGATACGGCACCACGCCCGCGGCGAGCACCGACGATTTCCCTACGCCGCTCGCGCCGTAGAGGAGGGTGAGCGGCGCGGTGAGGAGGTTCGCGGCAATCGTTTCCGTTTCCTGCTCGCGACCGAAAAAGAATTCGCGGTCCGCCTCGGTGTAGGGTTGGAGACCTACATACGGGCAGGCGGGGAGGGAGGGCGGGATGGGAACGGGCACGGTGATCTCCTGCGGTGTCAACAGCCCTATTTTCATGGGCCATTGTAAAGGAGGAGAGGGGGGCTGTCAAATGGGGGGACGGCAGGCGTGAAACGTGAAACGTAAAACGTAAGGCGTGGAATGTTGGAACGTTGGAACGTTGAAACGTAAGGCGCGGAACGTTGGAACGTTGGAACGTTGGAACGTAAGATGTGAAACTACGCGGAGAGGGAAGGAATTGTGTGTTATAATCGCGGCAAACTGGTGCGCGAGGGGCACTGCATGCACAACTTGTTCCGCCATCTGCCGTTTGCGATCGTCCTCTTTATCATCCTTTTTACCGCCGTCGCCGATCTCGCGGTCGGCGCGGGCGTCAACGTGCTCGCGACGGTGCTGGCGCCCACGCTGTGGCTGGGCTTGTACCTGCTGGGGAGCGACCGCGCGGGGGAGGAGGAGTAGCCGATGTACACGGGCATGGTCGAGTTCGCCGCGGTGGTGATCTTTCTCGGCTGTCTCTGGCACGCGAACCGGTACGAGGGGCGGTGGTTCGCGCAGCAGTGGTTTATCGCCGGGTACCTGTTCGGGATCTTGCGGGAGACGGTGATGCAGGTCGCGTTCCAGATGTATTATTACAGTGAGCGGCTGGTCTATTTCGGCGCGGCGCCCGCGCTGGTGACGCTGTTGTGGGGCAGTCTCTTTTACCTGGCGTTCGTGTTCGCGCGGCGGCTTGCGCCCGCGAAGGCGACCGCGCTCTGGCTCGCGCTGGTGTTCGTGATCGCGGCGAGCCTCGCGCTGCCGATCGAGGCGACGGCGGCGCAGCTGGGCTGGTGGATTTACGAGGACCCGGGGCTGCGGTTTTTCGGCGGGGTGCCGCCGTTGGCGCCGCTGGTGTGGGGCGGCGGAGCCGCGCTGTTTGTGTTCGTGTTTCAGCGGGTGAGGGCGTCGCGCCTGCCGGAGCGCGGGCGGATGTATGCGATGATCGTGTCCGCGCCGGTCCTCGCGGCGG
>JBLMXX010000035.1:0-3105 GCA_050257995.1 Acidobacteriota bacterium
ACTCGTTTACTTACAAGGACGACAAGGGACAGGTCCACACGGTCTGGCTGGAAAATGTCGAGAGTGTTGCCAAGAAGATGGCGTTCGCGCTCAAGTTCAACCTGCGCGGCGTCTCCCTGCGCGATGTCATTTCCGATAGTGTCGACTCGCGCACATGGGAAGCGCTCAAGCAGTACCGCCAGACGCAGTCGCCGTCATACAAATCCTCCCTCGCCATTCTTTGGCGCGTCAACGGTCAGACCGCCGGGAAATCATCGCTCAATGACCCCAAATTCGTCTGGACGGCGCCCCAGCAGACTGGCGACCAAAAAGTCGAGGCCGTTTTTTCGTTTGACGATGGGCAATCGACCGCCGGCAGCACAGGCATAACGACTCTCCAGGTTGCCGTCAAGCCGCCGCCTCCCAAGCCAACTGCAGCGCCTCCCGACCAACCGGCGGTCGCCGCGACCGGCAGCCAACCCAAGCCGACGACGGTGCCTCCGGTGGTCGCCGCGGGCAGCAATTACCGGGGCACGAACAATTTTAGCTATGGCGCGCAACTGAACTGGACGAACAGCGATAACGGCGCCGAAATGGATACGCTCAACGGGATGGGCTTTAAATGGGCAAAGATCCAGGTGCGTTGGTGCGACGTGTCCGGCTCGAGGTCGCAAGCGGATTTGTCACAGATCGGTCGCTTGCTGGATGCCGCGAATGCGCACGGGATCAAGGTAATGCTCAGCGTCGTCTGCGCTCCTCGGTGGTCGCGCGCGGACGGCGGAGCCGGCGGATCGGGTCCGCCGGACAATATGCAGGACGCCGCGGACTTTATGAGCGGCGTGGCATCGTTCTTTTGCAGTAATCCGGCGTTGGGCGCCATCGAAGTCTGGAACGAGCACAATTTGCTGACTGAGTGGCACGGCAAGCCGATCTCCGCTGCCATGTATATGGACATGCTCAAACGGTCCTATACCGCGATCAAGAGCAAGTGCTCGCGGGTGATCGTCGTCTCGGGCGCGCCCACGCCGACCGGAGTGACGAATGACACGGCGATCGACGACGTGGCGTTCCTCCACCAATTGTACCAGAATGGGCTGAAGGACTATTCCGACGCCATCGGTGCTCATCCCAGCGGGTTTGCCAATGCGGCGGATGTCCCGCCCGGAACCCCGAACGCAATCGGCCAGTTCCAGGGGCACCGTTCGTTCTACTTCCGCGGCACGATGGAAGCCTATCGCCAGGTGATGTTGCAGTATGGCGATCGGGACAAGCAGATCTGGCCCACTGAGTTTGGGTGGGGGGTGGACCCCAGCCCCAAGCCCGGCTATGACTATGAAAAATACATCACACCGGAGCAGCAAGCCGCGTGGCTGGTCAAGGCATACCAGATGATGAAATCCTGGGGCTATGTCGGCGCCGCGTTCGTGTGGAACCTCGACTTTATGGACATGGCGAACGAGACAGGAGCGTTCCACATCCAGGGGCGCCCAGCAAGGGATGCTCTGGCAGGAATGCCAAAATAGGGAATAAAGACACGACGATCAGTACAGGCGCACGCCACAAGCATGCGCCTTTTCTTATTGACGCACCCTATAGAATGGTGTAGAATCGAGGGCGTGGAGGTGTATCATGTCAGCAGTGGTCCACCGTTATCGTGTCCTATTTGAAAAAGAGAAAAATGGATGGTATTCTGTCCATTGCCCAAAACTCAAAGGCGTTCATTCCCAGGGTGCGACATACGATGATGCCTTGGCTAATATCCGCGAGGCAATAGAAGGGTGGTTAGAAGTCGCCCGGGAATATGGAGACCCTATTCCGCCGAGTGATACACTTGAAGAAACACTTGTCGAAGTTGCTGCATAGCTGAGGAACCGTCCCTATGAGTCGACTACCGCGCATCTCTGGGCGCGAGCTGAGGAAGGTGATGGAGCGACAAGGGTTTATTTTCGTGCGGCAAAGGGGTAGTCATATGATGATGAGACATGTGACGCCGCCTCATATCACAGTTTCTTTACCAGATCATAAAGAACTTGCGCCTGGCACTCTGCGCTCGATATTGCATGATATTGGTATCACCGTGGAGGAACTGCAAGAGCTCATGAAAGAACTATGACCAGGGCATCTTGAATGAATCACTGACCCTTGGGATTTTGCCACTCCAAAAGAGTGTCATCACCTGAAGGGTCTTTATTTTTCTACGTACTAAAGCAGTGAGTAGCTCGACGGAGAACCGTCTTAATTGGCAGGTTCACAAGACGGTATCATTTTCCGCTTGCATTTCCATACGCGTCGCGTATACTATAGATTGCCGCGAGCGTGAGGATGGACGAAGGGCTGGCGGATTGCAGCGGATTGCAAAGGGGAGAAAAGCTTGGAACAGAACATGCAACTACCAAATCACAAATCGGGCTTTGTCGCCGTGGTGGGCAAGCCGAATGTGGGAAAATCTACGCTCATCAACACGTACGTCGGCGAAAAGATCACGATCGTCTCGGACAAGCCGCAGACGACACGCCGGATCATTCGCGGCATTCTCACCCGCCCCGATGCCCAAATCATCTTCGTGGATACCCCTGGCATCTTCAAGCCCATCCACAAACTGGGGAGTGCCATGGTACAAGCCGCCACCCACGTCTTGAACGAAGTGGACGTCGTCGTGTTTGTGGGAGACGGCTCGCGGATGCCGTCGGAAGAGGACAAGCATATCGGGCAATTGCTCAACCGGCGGTGCCGCGTGCCGGTCCTGCTCGCGCTCAACAAAATGGACCTGCTCAAGCCCGACAATATTCAATCCGTCACCGAAGCGTTTTGGGCGATCGTCAGGCACGCGGATTGGATGCGCGTCTCGGCGACGCGAAATCAGAATCTGGACAAACTGCTGGACCAGGTCCTCCAGCGCCTGCCTGAAGGACCCCAACTCTTCTCCCCCGACCAGGTGACCGATCAGCCCTTGCAGGTGATGGCGGCGGAATTGATCCGGGAGCAAGTGCTCATTCACACGCGTCAGGAAGTGCCGCACTCTATCGCGGTCGCGATTGACGAGTGGGAAGAACGCAGTCCGACGCTAACGCACATCGGTGCGACGGTCTATGTCGAACGAGATTCCCAAAAAGGGATCATGATCGG
>JBLMXX010000036.1:0-14895 GCA_050257995.1 Acidobacteriota bacterium
GCCGTGCAAAAAGTGAAATACGGACTGGACGAGATTTCGGTTGCCGGTGGGTTGGCGGGCGAACCGATCCGCATCGTCAAGTGCAAAACGATCGATCTCTACGTGCCGGCGGAAGCCGAATTTGTCATCGAGGGCTATCTCAACACCGAGTGGGTTGAGCCGGAAGGCCCGTTTGGTGAATCGCACGGCTATATGCACCCCCGGCAGATGAACCCTTTCCTGGAAGTCACCGCGGTCACGCACCGGAAGGATGCCGTGCTCGTCTCCTGGATCAGCCAGGTGACCCCCAGCGAATCCTCTGTCATCAAAAAGACGAGTTACGAAATGCTGTTCCTCCAGCACCTGCGGGATGAATGCCGCATCAAGAGCATGGTACGCGTCGAGATGCACGAGCCATTGACGAACCTCCGCAAGCTCATCATCCTCCAGATGAAAAAACCCAAAGAGGCCGAAGTGTGGCGCGCGCTCCACGCGGCCTGTTCCTTCCATCCCGGCGTGGGCAAGATCGTCGTCGCCGTGGACGAAGATATCGATCCCGCAGATGAAGCGGCAGTGTTCTGGGCAATGTGCTATCGTATGAAGCCGCACAAGGATGTCCAGATTGTCCCCGGCATGGAAAAGGGGCACGCGCCGCCTTTCAATTACAAGGACGAAGTGGAAGGGACCGACGTGGTCGCCTACCATTATCCCGCGGACGATTCGGCGATGCTGTGCAACGCCATCCTGAAAGAGCCCTTCCCGCCGATTTCCCTCCCCAAACGCGAATATATGGAACATGCACGCGAGTTATGGGAAGAGCTTGGTTTGCCAAAACTAAACCCCAAGATGCCGTGGTTCGGCTACTCGTTGGGTCAGTGGGATGAGGAACTGGACGAAGAGGCAGCACTCGCGGTACAGGGTCGTCACTATGAGACCGGAGAGAAATTAAAGAGTCGTCGCATCAAAGCGCAATAAGGGTCCTTTCGGGGATAACACATGGACGAATTGAAATCACAACTGGTCACCGCCATCCGTTTGTTGACGGCGGAAGGGCTCATGGACTTTAATGGTCACTTGAGTTATCGCCTGCCGGGCACAGACCGTGTGCTCATCAATTCGCGCCGGGCGAGCCGCGCCGCCTTGGGTCCCGCCGACATTGTCACGATGGACCTGGATGGCAGGTTGGTCGAGGGAGACGCCGAGCCCCCCAGTGAAAGAACCATTCACACGCGTATCTATGCGGCTCGCCCTGACGTTTACAGCGTTGCCCATCTTCACCCCCAGGTCTCGACGGTGTTTTCCATCGCCGGGCGACCTCTGGTGCCCGTGTTCACCGCAGGCTGTATCTTTCCGCGCGAGGGCGTGCCGGTGTATGACGATCCGGGTCTCATCCATTCGACCCAAGCCGGAGATGCAGTCGCACATGCACTCGGTGCCGAGCGAGCGGTCCTCTTGCGCGGACACGGCGCCGTAACGGTCGGCGAAGACATCATGACGTGCTTTAACGTGAGTATTTGGCTCGAAGAGAATGCCAAGAAGCAATTAGCCGCGTCCAGCTTGGGCAATCCGCGCGTCTTGACGGAAGACGAATGCACCCGCTTGCGCTCACAGATGTGGAAACCGGAAGTCATCCGCAAGACGTGGGATTTTTTCACAGAGCGCGGGCATACGACCGGAATACTGGAGAGTGATCTTAAAGTCCAAGAGGAGGGACCATGACTGAAGAACAAGGAGGTGAAGTTAAGTGGGAACGCTGGCAAAAGAAACGTATGTTTGTCCGTGAGGTCGCGGGCAAGTATGGCGAAGTGTATCGCCAACTCCTGGAGCAGCCGCGTGTTTTCAAGAGCAAGGAAAAACCCTTTAAAGGCGGTCCGACGAAATTCGGCAAGAACATTGTCAACCCCCAAAATGCCGCGGTGACACAGGCCATTGAAACGCACATCGATGTGCTTGCTCCCGGATCTCATGGGCAAAAGCATGGGCACATGAACAGCGCCGTGTTTTATATCCTGGACGGCAAGGGGTATGACGTTCACGACGGAGTGCGCATCGATTGGTCAGCGGGCGATGCCTGTATTGTGGAAAACGGTTGTGTCCACCAGCATTTGAATGCCGACTCCAATCACGAGGCGCGCATCCTGATCTTCAAGGCCAAACCCCTGTTCATCTTTTTCAATCTGCTCTTCCAAAAAAACGTCGATTATCCACCCTCGGAACCGATGCCCGGTTGGGAGAAATTCAAACCTGAGGATTGATGCTTGATCCTCATCGATAAAAGGAGACCAGACCATGAGTTACCAGGAAAAAGATGCCGCCCCACTGGGCAACGCGCAGGCCAGTTTTTACGAGCAAGCCCTGAAAGAGTCTGCCGAATTCCGCCAGGGATACAAAAAACGCAAGGGGATCGTCAAAGCGGACGAAATGCCGTGGGAGGATTCGCCCCAGGGCAGGATCAAGCACGTCGTGAACGCCAAGATGAACACGCGCGAGTGTGCGCTAGACATGTACCAACAGTTCCTGGAGCCCGGTGGCTGCTCCGGCAAGCACCGCCACATTGCGGAAGAAGTCTTTTACGTCCTGGAAGGCAAGGGGTACGACCTGCACTGGGACGTCAAGTTCGATTGCGTCGACGAGTATATTTGGGACTGGGAAACCGAGCCAAAAAAGTTCGAATGGGAAGAAGGCGATTTCGTTTACATCCCTCCTTATTCAATGCACCAGCATTTCAATGCAGACGCGGCCAAGCCCGCCCGCTTTATAACTGCGACTAACCGTATCCTCAAGGCTCTCGGGTTGGACTGGATAGAGCAGGTCGAACCCGCGCCCGGACACGAGGCTGAAGGCAAGTAGAAACGTCAGACAGGCACACCTCGCACAGCACGCATTCTATAAAATGGACGGCCATGACGACCGTCCCATTCCAGGAAGGAGAAGACAATGAAAGGCAAGCTGACCAGCAAGCAAGTGCTGTTCACGATTGTGTTGCTCTCGGCAATCTTGGGCACGATCGTCTTGGGGGGTTGCGCACCCGCCGTCCCGACGCCTGCTCCCACCCAGGCTCCAACCCAGGCACCCGCCGCGACAAAACCGGCTGCCACCTCTGCTCCCGCCGCCACCTCCGCCCCGGCTGCCACGTCCGCCCCCGCCGCCACCTCCGTCCCTGCGGCAGGGAACCTGTTGGATGCCGCCAAAAAAGAAGGCAAACTCATGATCTACACCTCACTCAACGCCGACGAGTTTGAGGTGGTCACCGCGGCCTTTGCCAAAAAGTATCCCGACATCAAGATCGAATTCTTCCGCGGCGACAGTGAAGGCGTCACGCAAAAGGCCCTCACCGAATTTCGCGCCAACACCTTCATCCCCGATATCCTGGAGACGAACGACGTCAATATCACTCAGTTGATCAGTGTCGGAATGATCACACCGTACAAGTCGCCCGAGCTGAAAAGCTATCCACCCGGCTCGTTCGACCCGGACGGCAATTACACCGCCGAGCGCATCAATCTCACCGTTCTGGCCTACAATACGAACCTGGTCAAGAAGGAAGAAGCGCCGAAAAAGATGGAAGACCTGCTCGACCCCAAATGGGCGGGCAAGATTGCCCTTGAAGCAGATGACTGGCCCATGCTCGCTTATTCTATGAAAGTGATGGGCGACGCGAAGGCGCAGGACTTTTGGACCAAGCTGGCCACGCAAAAGCCGCGTGTGGTCAAGGGTCATACCGAGCTCGCCAACTTTCTGGTTGCAGGCGAGTTTGCCATTTCGCCCATGGTCTATCTGCACCGGGTGATTTCTCTGCAGGATAAAAAGGCGCCGATCGACTGGGTCAAGACTGATCCGGTGTACGCATTCCCGCACGTCGTTTCGCTGGCCAAGAATGCCCCCCATCCCAACGCGGGCAAAGTCTTTATCGACTGGTACCTCTCCGAGGACGGCCAGCTCGCCCTCGTTGCCGCCGGTCGCATCCCGGTCCGTCCCGGGATCAAGACCAAACCGGCCGGCATCCTCGAGGGGATCAATATCTTCTACGGGGATCCCAAGTCCCTGCTGAAAGCGGACGATATTCAGAAACAATACTATACCCTGTTCGGAATCAAATAGCAGTCTAATGCCAGGTGACGCGCAGGCCTGCGCGTCACCTGGACTTCCTGAGGCAAAAATTGGAAATCGCAGCGGTACGTTCAACTGTCTCGAGATTCCGGTTCGACTCGCGCTGGATCTTTCTGGGCATCCCGACGATTATCGTCGCCTATCTCACCGTGGTTCCGGTAGGGATGCTGATCGTTGGCGCGTTTAAGGAAGGCGACCCGGGCACAGCTGGCGCGTTCACCCTGCAACACTTGATCAACGCATACGGTGATCCGACCATTTACCCACTCTTTATTAATTCCGCAACCTATGCCCTGGGCACGGCTCTCGTCTCGTTCGTACTTGGCACCACGCTTGCCTGGATTGTCGAGAGAACGAATACTCCCTTCAAGTCCCTGTTCTATTCGCTTACGCTGATTCCATTCATCATCCCGGGCGTCCTTCATACGATTGCCTGGATTTACCTGCTTTCACCGCGAATTGGCTTTATCAACCGCGTGCTCGTCACTGTGTTCAATTTGCCGTCCCCTCCGTTCGACATTTACACGGTTGGCGGCATGGTATGGGTCGAAGCCATGCACCTGTCGCCCATGGTGTTTGTCCTGATGGCAGCCTCATTCCGGTCGATGGATCCGGCCCTTGAGGAAGCCTCCATTGCGTCCGGTGCCGGTGTTTTCACCACCTTACGCCGAGTAACCCTGCCGTTAATGCTCCCGTCCATTGCTTCCGTTATTCTCATTATGTTTATTCGGGGCCTGGAATCCTTCGAGGTGCCCGCTCTGATCGGCCTACAGGCGCAGATTCGCGTATTCACTTCCCGCATCTATCTCGCGCTCAAAAGCTTTCCCCCGGATTTCGGCCTTGCAGGCGCCTATTCCCTGATCCTGATCGCGTTAAGCGTCATCGGCATCTATTTCTATAACCGCGCCTTGAGCAGGTCAGAAAAGTTCGCGACCATTTCCGGCAAGGCATTTCGCCCCCGCACGGTTGAACTCGGCCCCTGGCGTTTTCTCACGCTGGGCATCTTTGTCGTCTATTTTACCCTCATCGTGGGACTGCCGTTTTTCATCTTGCTTTGGGGCTCGTTGGTGCCGTATTTTACCCCGCCTTCTTTGGACATGCTTGACAAGCTAACTCTGAACAACTATCGCGATTTAAACATCTTTGCGTGCACACCGAACCAGAATATCTGCCTGCGCACTCGTACCGCCTTTTTCAATTCACTCATGCTTGGTGTCGGCTCCGCGACAATCGTGATGGCGCTTACGGCCGTCATCTCGTGGATCACCGTTCGCACCAACTGGCGGGGTCGCGGGCTCCTCGATTTAATCACGTTTATTCCCATCACGGTTCCCGGACTGGTGCTCGCCGTCAGTTTAATGTGGGTCTATCTCACTTTCAAAGTCGGTATTTACGGCACGCTGGGTATCCTGCTCATCGCGTATATCACTCGCTTTTTGCCTTATGGCATCCGCACCAACTCAGCTGCCATGGTCCAGATCAATCGCGAACTGGAAGAAGCCGCGCACATCTCCGGTGGTTCGTGGTGGGAGACCTTTAGGCGTGTGACCCTGCCTTTACTCAAGCCGGGCCTCCTGGCTGGCTGGGTGTATATCCTGATCGTTTCAATGCGCGAACTCTCCACGTCGATTCTTCTTTCAAGCAGCCAGAGCCAGGTGGTCGCGGTGCTGGTGTTTGACATGATCGACGGCGGAAACGTGCCCCGTCTCGCGGCGCTGAGTGTGCTCTTTATCATCACACTGATTTTGCTGGCATTGGGCGCACAAAAGCTCGGCGGCCGCTTCGGGATTCGGGAGGAACACTAGCATGGCAATGGTCCAGGTTCTCAAGCTCGAAAAGCGATTCACCGGCGACGCAAAAGCGCAGGTCGCCGCCGTGAACGATGTGTCATTCGAGATCGAAGAAGGCAGATTTTTCACGCTGCTCGGACCATCGGGTTGCGGCAAGACCACCACTCTGCGCTGCCTGGCGGGCCTGGAGCGCCCCGACCACGGAGTGATCTATATCAACGACCGGGTGGTCTCTTCAAAACATGATCGTATTTTCATGCCGCCTAACAAGAGGGACATCGGAATGGTATTCCAGTCCTATGCCATCTGGCCGCACATGACGGTATTCGAGAATGTCGCCTTTCCGCTGCGAGTTGGACGCGAGCACTTTTCCAGCCAGCAAATCAAAGACAAGGTGATGAAAGCGCTTTCGGTCGTCCAGTTGGAGGGGTTGGCCAACCGGCCCGCGCCCAAGCTGTCCGGCGGACAACAGCAGCGGCTCGCCCTTGCCCGCGCCCTGGTCGGCGAGCCCAAAGTCCTTTTACTCGACGAGCCCCTGTCGAACCTGGACGCCAAACTACGCGAGCAAATGCGCGTGGAACTGCGTGAATTACAGCGCCGGCTTAACATCACCACCGTCTATGTTACCCACGACCAGACCGAAGCACTTGCCATGTCCAACGTCATCGCGGTCATGAAAGAGGGAGTTATTATTCAAGTCGGCCACCCGCGCGACATTTACCGGTCGCCCGCCAACCAGTTCGTCGCCGACTTTATCGGTTCGACTAATTTCGTACAGGGCATCGTGCGATGTCAGGCCACCCCGGACAGGCCGGGCGAGATCGAAACGACCCACGGCGTTCTCCGCTGTCCATCCACGGCAGGCCTCAGAGTAGGTGACGCGGCGTTGGTTTCGCTCCGCCCCGAGGACATCTTTCTCTATCCGGACCGGCCCGCAAACGCGAGCAACGTCTGGCCCGCCCATGTCCAGGTCTCGATCTTCCTGGGAGAAATGTACGATTGCCAGGTGGCGGTGGGCGATCAGACTCTGCGGCTCCGGCTCCATCCATCCTGCCGCGTGCACCGCGGCGACCAAGTTTTTCTGCAAATGCCGGAAGAAACGATTACAGTGCTGGCGGGAAACCAATAGTGGAAAAAACCGGCGCGGACATTATCGTCGAGTATCTCCAGCGCGAAGGTGTAACCCATATCTTTGGCGTGCTCGGCAGTGCGGTCCTGGACCTGATGGACTCGCTGGCGCGCCAAGAGAAGATCCGCTACATTCCCGTCCAGCACGAGCAAGCGGCGGCGTTTGCCGCGGATGGGATCGCACGCCTGACCGGCAAGCCGGCCGTTTTCATGTGCACTGTCGGACCCGGCGCGACGAATGCGACCAGTGGCATTGCCCAGGCCTGGGCGGAATCATCGCCGGTGATTGCGCTGTTTGGCGACGTCTCCACGCAACACAAAGGCAAGGGCGCATCCACCTTTCATGAAATCGATCAGCAAGGGGTATTCCGTCCCATCACCAAAGCCTCCATCCGACTGGAACGCGGCGATCGTATCGTCGAAACGCTCCAGCAGGTGTTTCGCATTGCGTCGGCGCCGCGGATGGGACCGGTCGTCCTAAATATCCCACGGGATATTCAAAAAGCAAAGTGGGAATACACGCTGCCGGACGATGTGACCGTGTATCGTTCGGCGGGACACGTGCGCGGCGATGCGCGGCAGGTTGAACGAGCGGCGCGACTATTGCGCGAAGCGAAATATCCCGTTATCCTTGCCGGCAGCGGCGTGCGTTGGGCGAAATGCCAGGCGGATGTGATCGCGTTGGCCGAGTTGCTGGACGCGCCGATTGTCTTGAGCAAGAAAGGCACGCTCTCGGATTTCGAGCCGTACTGCGCGGGTATCATCGGCACGACGAACAGCCCCGTCGCCACGGAGGCAATTCGCGCAGCCGACGTCATTCTCGCACTCGGCTGCACATTCTCTCAAGTCATGACGGCGAGCTACGGCCATAAGGTCATCCCCGCGGAGGCGAAATTAATTCACGTAGATCTAGATCCGACAGAAATCGGGAAATCGTATCCCGTGACGGTGGGCTTTGTAGCGGATGTGAAATCCGCGCTGCAAGACCTGAAGGACGCCGTGGGCGGAGCCGATGGCGCGCAAGTTGGAACACCGCGGCGCGATGCACTGTGCCATAGGAAAGAAGCATTTGAAGCCTCAATTGCGCCGCTGGCGACTTGCAACACGCAACCGATTACGCGCCTCCGAATGTTGCGCGATCTTTTCTCGGTATTGCCGCACGACGCGATCCTCGGCGCCGAAGCCGGTGCCACGCATTCGTGGTTCATTTACGGCTATCCAACCCGGGACATGATCCTGGAGCCGGGCGATTTCAGCAACATGGGCAGCGCATACTGCATGGGGATGGGAGCAGCGGCGCTGTATCCTAATCGTGTCGTATGCTCCGTGACCGGCGACGGCGCGTTCATGATGGTCCTGAATGAGCTGGCCACGTGCGTGGCCCGGAATCTCAATGTAATGGCGGTGATTCCGCACAATAATATTTACGGAAACATGTACAACAAGCAAATCAAGAATTTTGCCGGCCGCCATCTCGGCACCGAACTGTATGTGCCGAATCTCGCGGAGGTTGCCAAAGCGTTCGGCGCGCACGGTGAGCACGTCGAGCGTCCTGAAGATTTGGTGCCCGCCTACCGCCGCGCTTTGGAAAGCGGTAAACCGAGCGTCGTGGACGTGATGATCAGCACGGACACAGAGGAACTCGAGCCACCCACCAAGTTGCGAGTGCCTGACCGGTACTGATCTTACAGCAGATAAGTTTGCAGTTTAGGTGATAGGAGGAGTAATGGCATTTAATGACTTGCGTGAGTGGCTAACCCAGGTTGACGGCATGGGCGAACTGCGCCACGTGTCCGAAGCGAGCCGCGATGAGGATATTGGTCGTATCACCGAAATGCTGCATCATACGGACGAAGCCCCGGCAGTGCTCTTTGATGATATTGAAGGATACCCGCGCGGCTATCGCATCGTGGTGAATGCGAACGGCGCGCCGCGGCGGCTTGCCCTGACGCTCGGCCTGCCGGTGGATATCTCCGGTCCCGACCTGATGAAGCGCTTTACCGATATGGTCGAGAACAACAAACCGCTGCCGATGGAATGGGTAGAGACCGGTCCGGTGATGGAAAACGTGCAAGAAGGCGATGCGGTGGATGTGTGCAAGTTCCCGGCGCCCAAGTGGCACGAGTTGGATGGGGGTCGTTATCTCGGGACCGGCAGCAGTGACATAACTCGAGACCCGGATACGGGTTGGGTGAACCTGGGTACTTATCGCGTGATGATTCACGACCGCAACCATGTGGGCTTTTACATTTCGCCCGGCAAGCACGGTCGGATGCACCGAGACAAGTATTTCGAGCGCGGCGAGCCGTGCCCGGTTGCCGTCGTCGTAGGCGGCGATCCTTTGCTCCTCATCGCCAGCACACTTGAGATTCCCTACGGAATCAACGAATACGAATGGGCTGGCATGCTGCGCGGTCGTCCCTATCAAGTGATCAAAGGGAAATACACGGGACTGCCGATCCCGGCTGAAGCAGAAATTGTACTGGAAGGATTCGCCTATCCCAACGACAAGCGTGAGGAAGGTCCCTTTGGCGAATGGACCGGCTATTACGCCAGCTCCGCCCGACCCGAGCCGGTCATTGAGGTCAAAGCGGTCTATCACCGCAACGACCCCATTATCATCGGTCTCCCGCCGGAAAAACCCCCGTATGAGGCACACCGCTACCGCGTCTATCTGCGTTCCGCCCTTCTCAAGCGCGAGATAGAAGCCGCGGGCGTGCCGGACGTGACGGCGGTGTGGTGTCACGGCGTAGGCGGATGTCGCTTGCTCAACGTGGTCGCGATCAAACAGCGCTACCCGGGACACTCGCGGCAGGCCGGGCACGTAGCCGCGATGTGCCGCACGGGCGCGTATCTAGGCCGCCTGGTCATCGTCGTGGACGACGACATTGACGTGACCGACCTGAATGAAGTGATGTGGGCGGTCGTCACCCGCGCCGACCCGGAAACATCCCTCGATATCATACACCGCGCGTGGAGCGGCCCACTCGATCCCGCCATCCCGCCCGACAAAAAGGGATTCAACTCGCGCCTCATCATCGACGCCTGCCGTCCCTGGGAATGGCGCGACAAGTTTCCTCCTGCTATCGGACCTTCGCCTGAAGTCAAGCGCGAGACCCGCGAGAAATGGGGCTATCTGCTCAAATAGATCGAGGACCTTTATATCCGGGTGGAAAAATGCTGATTCTTTCGAACGAACAGATCGAGCAAATGCTCACGATGCCGGCGTGCATGGCCGTCTTGCGCGAAATGTACCGTGACCTCGCCGACCATGGGACGCTCAACATGCCGCGCACTGACAACATTGTGCCCTGCAACACACCCGATGCATACTATGCTTTCAAGTACATGGGCGGCGTTTGGCCTCGCCATCAGATCGTGGCTTTGCGCTTGAACTCCGACGTTATTACACACCCGAACATCGGAAACAGCGCCCGGCGCGTCAAAGTGCCACTGGCCAATGGTCGCTGGGTCGGTCTGGTCCAACTTTACAGTACGGAAACAGGCGAACTGCTTGCCATGTTCCCGGACGGGGTTGCGCAGAGAATGCGCGTGGGGGCGGCGAGCGGATTGGCAATTGACTACCTTGCCCGTCCGAACGCGCGCCGCGCCGGAATGATTGGATCCGGCTGGCAGGCAGGCAGTCAATTAATGGCACTGCTCGCCGCGCGACCGATCGAAGAGGTCAAAGTCTACAGCGTCCGGAAGGAAAGCCGGGAGGCGTTTGTCGAAGAGGCGCGCATCAAGACCGGCGCAAACGTCCGGGCGGTCGACAGCGCAGAAGAGTGCGCGCGAGATGTAGACATCCTGCTGGCCGCCACCTCCTCTATGGTCCCTGTCATCCAACCGGAATGGCTGTCTGAAGGCATGCACATTAGCTGCATCAAAGTTCAGGAGGTGAGCCAGTCCGTTCTGGCACGCTGCGACCGCGTCGCCATCCATAACAAATCGGAAGCGCGCCAGATCGACAACATCCTCCCAGGCACCCCCAACCTCGCCAATGAAGACCGTGGAGGGTGGTGGGAACAAGCTGTCAAGCATTGGGATGATTTCGCAGGACTGCCGGAACTGGTTGCCGGTCGCAAGAGTGGACGTGTGAGTGACACGGAGATTAGTTGCTTTGTGAACAATACAGGGCTGGGCTTGCAATTTGCCGCGTTGGGCACCATCCTTCTCGAGCAAGCCAAAAAGAGGGGCGTCGGCACTGAACTGCCCGGCGAATGGTTCAGCGAAACAGTCCACCCGTAGGGAAAAGACCGGATGGAAGTCATCGGTTTCGTGCAAAACGGGGTTGGACAAGGGCAGTCGTTCACGCAGATCGAGTGGGTCCGCGAGCAGTTCCGTGCCAAAGTTGGATTCGATCCTTTTCCGGGCACCCTGAACGTGCGAGTCGCCAATCCCGTGGCACTCCAGGTCTGGAGGCGGCGCCCCGGCGTGGCGATTGAGCCGGGAGCCGCCGGGTTCTGTCCGGCGCGCTGTTATCCTATTCGGGTGAGCGGGCGCGTGGATGCCGCGTGGATCATCCCCGACGTGCCTGGCTATCCCTGTGACCTGGTTGAGATCATGGCGCCCGTCTCGTTGCGCGAAACACTGAGATTAAGAACAGGTGATATCGTGCGGATAAAGCTGGTCGAGGAAGCCGAATGAGAATCGTAATTGGAATTTCCGGCTCGACGGGTGCGATTTATGGTATCCGGTTGTTACAAGTATTGCAGCAGCATCCGGATGTCGAAACGCACCTTGTGATGAGTGAGCCCGCGAAAAAGACGATTGCCCTCGAAACCGAATACACTGCCGCGGAGGTAGAGGAATTAGCAGCGTGCGTGCACCCGATTGAGAACATTGCCGCTTCCATCGCGAGCGGGTCGTTCAAGACGGCGGGCATGGCGGTGATCCCGTGCTCCATGAAGACCTTGTCTGCCATTGCTAATTCGTACAATGATAATTTGTTGGTGCGAGCCGCGGACGTCACGCTCAAAGAGCGCCGCCGGTTGGTGCTCGTTGCGCGCGAAACGCCCCTTCACCTCGGGCATCTTCGCTCGATGGTACAGGTCACCGAGATGGGAGCGATCCTCGCTCCTCCCATGCCGGCGTTCTATAGTAAGCCCCAAAGCATTGACGATATTGTCAATCAGACGGTAGGGCGGGTACTGGATTTGCTTGGCGTCGAGCACGCTGACTTGTTCAAGCGTTGGACCGGCGTAACCCCGCAAGCACTGGATCAGTCCGCCGCGGGAAAACCCTCATTGCCTCTCATTCCATTCGCCCTCAACCAGAGCGTCAGGAGGTAGCGCTAGCGCTGGGAGTGGATACAAGTCCAGACTCAGGCGATCGCGCACGGTGCCCATCCGGCTCCCTGCGCGATTTATTTCAAGTGTGGTAAAATGACAGAGACACGATCGATTTAGATTGACCACCTAAATTCAGAAAGGCGATAAGGATGAAGACACTTGAAGGTCAAGTGGCTGTCGTCACGGGAGCGACGCGCGGTGCCGGCCGCGGCATCGCCTGTATGTTGGGCGAAGCCGGCGCAACCGTCTACTGCACCGGTCGCAGCAGCGGTCTTGGTAGAATGAATGCCCACCAAACCGGAGATGCCGCCTTTAGACTTGACAACCGACCGGAAACAATTGAAGAGACAGCCCAGATGGTGAATGCTTATGGCGGTACAGGCATTCCCGTCCAAGTAGACCACACCGTGGAGGACCAGGTCAGAGCATTGTTTGCGCGGGTCCGGACTGAACAAGGACGGCTGGACATACTGGTGGATGATGTGTGGGGCGGCGACGAGCTGAGCGAGTGGGGCAAATCCTTTTGGGAGTTGGATCTGGAAAAGGGACGGCTGATGCTAGAGCGGGCGATATGGTCACACATCATCACGGCGCGCTACGCCGCTCCTCTCCTGCTGGCACAGGGCCGCGGACTCGTCGTCGAGGTCACGGATGGGGACAACTTTTCATATCGCGGCAACCTCTTTTACGATCTCGTCAAGATATCCGTCATCCGTCTCGCTTATGCCATGTCGGTCGAATTGGCTCCGCACAACATAACGGCACTCGCGGTAACCCCGGGCTTCCTGAGGTCCGAAGCGATGCTCGATCACTTTGGAGTGACCGAAGCCAACTGGCAGGAAGCGGCAAAGCAAGACCCGCATTTTATTGCATCGGAAACTCCTTTCTATGTCGGACGCGCCGTCGCGGCACTGGCGAGCGATACAAAAGTGAGCACCAAATCCGGCAATGTCTACAGTTCCTGGAATCTTGCGCTCGAGTATGGCTTCACGGACATTGACGGTCGGCAGCCGAATTGGGGCAAGTATTTCAAGGAAAATATATCCAAATAGGGCACTCTGGACTCTAAAGTAGGGAAACTGCCCATTGCAAGTTAAAGCCAAGTGGCATATAGTGGATTATGATCCCTATCCACGGAGAAAATCCTATGATTCGCGTTGTGATTGTGGACGATCACAAATTAATGCGTGAGGGACTAAAAGCGATGTTGGCAAAGACAAGCGACATTCAAGTGGTCGGCGAGGCGGCCAACGGTTTGGAAGCTGTGGATTTGGCTCTTCAAACCACCCCCGACATCATGTTGATGGACCTGGCCATGCCGGAGGTAGACGGGCTGAAGGCCTCGCGGCAGATCACAGAACTGGACAAGGGCATACGAATCATCGTTATTTCCGGCCATTCTGACCAGGCGTCGCTGAGAGAAGCGTTGAGGAGTGGCGTTCGGGGCTATGTCGTGAAATCGGCAGGTCCCCAGGAACTTCCACTCGCCATCCGGGCGGTCCACAAAGGGGAAATGTATTTCAGTCCCGAGGTCTTTAGCCTCCTCTCAGAAGAACTCGTCAAACAGAAAAGCACGCACCCTTAGCATTCAAAAGTCGTGTTGTGACGTCCGCAAAAAGTGAGGGGACGAGGCAGGGTGGGTTTTGGTTTCGACCCCTACCCCCCTGTTCCCTCGCTTTTCTATTTGTTTGGAGATAACATTCGGAGTACAATGAATGTGAACCCAATCACATAACGTGAATCGGGCAATGAAGGACACTGGATGAAACGCATTGAAACTGAAATACTTGTGATCGGAGGCGGTGCCACCGGCATTGGAGTCGCGTGGGATGCTGCACTACGCGGCTTTCGCGTGGTCCTCGTCGAAATGCGAGACCTGTCCACCGGGACGACGGGGCGCCTGCACGGTCTGCTGCACAGCGGTGGTCGCTATGTGGTCAAGGACCCACAGAGCGCGGCCGAATGCATCGCCGAAAACCGCATTATGCGGTGGACGCATACCCACTGCATCGAAGACACCGGAGGTCTGTTCGTCGTCACACCGGATGATGACGGAGATTATGCCGACAAATTTCACGCCGCTTGTCGGACCCTAGGGGTTCCCTGTGAAGAAATCCCCGTCGCGCAAGCGCTACGACGTGAACCGCTTTTGAATCCGCGCATCCTCCGCGCGTTTGAGGTGCCGGACGGAGCCGCCGATGTCTTTCAGGCAGCGCATTCGACCGCACAGGCCGCCCAGCAGGCAGGCGCGCGTATCCTCAATTATCATCGGGTCACCGGTATTCTCACGGAAGCGGGTCGTATTACCGGTGCGCGCGTGCGCGATGAACGGAACGGCGAGGATGTCGAAATCCGCGCGGCGATGACGATCAATGCATCAGGCGCGTGGGCAGGGCAAATTGCCCGGATGGGAAACGTCACCGTCAATGTGATCGGTGGCAAAGGCTCGATCCTCGCCATCAATCACCGCATCGTCAATACCGTCGTCAATCGGTGCAAGATGCCCGGTGACGGCGACATTATTGTGCCGGTCCACACGGTTGCCGTCCTCGGCACGACGGACAAGCGCGTGACAGACCCGGACGGTATGCTCGTCG
>JBLMXX010000037.1:0-3360 GCA_050257995.1 Acidobacteriota bacterium
TCATGTGGGGGTAGAGCGCATAGGACTGGAACACCATCGCAATGTCGCGGTCCTTGGGGGCGACGTCGTTGACCACCCGGTCGCCGATGCAGATGGTGCCCGCCGAGATCTCCTCCAGCCCCGCCAGGAGGCGGAGGGCGGTGGTCTTGCCGCAGCCGGAGGGACCCACCAGCACCAGGAATTCCTTGTCCTTGATGTCCAGCGTCAGATCGTTGACCGCTTTCACATCCCCGAATTGCTTGGTTACGTGATCGTAAGTGACTCCAGCCATGCCGGCTCCTTGTCTCATCCCTACTCCCGCCTTCCGGTCGGGGAGGGATGCTGTTATTTTTCCACGCCTGTGAACACGATGCCTTGCATGAACTGGCGCTGCGCGAGGAAAAAGATCACCACCGGCAGCGCGATCGCCATGATCGCCGACGCCATTGCCATGCCGGGAACTCGGCTGAACGTGCTCACCAACTTGCCGAGGCCGACCGAGATGGGATACAGGTCTTCCTTACCAGCGAGATAGACCAGCGGTGCAAAGTAATCATTCCAGACGAAAAAGAAATGGAAGAGCGTGACAGCCGTGATCGCCGGAATGGCTTGTGGGATGATCACCGAGATCAAGACCCGCAAGGGGGTGGCGCCATCGATCATGGCCGCCTCATCCAACTCCCTGGGAATGGACATGAAATATTGGCGCAGGAGAAAGACGTCAAAGGCATTTGCAAAAAAGGCGGGCACGAGCAAAGGCAGCCAGGTTCCGGTCCAGCCGAGCTTGGTGAAGAAAATGTACAATGGGATGATGGTGGTTTGAAGCGGCAGGACGATCGTCGACATGAGGAGCAGGAAAATGATGTTCTTGCCGGGAATGCGAAAACGTGAGAAACCGTACGCCACGGAGATGCAGGAGATCAGGGTGCCGATCGTGCTGATGAGAGCCAGGAGAAATGTGTTGCGAAACAGCAAGTCGAATTGGACCTGGTCCCAGGCTTTGGGAAAGTTGTCCAAAAGGGGAGCAAACTGGTAGACCGGATTCAGGGTGCGATAGCGCCCTTTCCAATTGAACACGCCCTGTTCGGGATGCGCCGGATCGACAAAGTCGCTGTCTTCCCGGTAGCCCTTCACAAGCGCCCACTGATGCACTACCCCGTTCGCATCCGGGACATCATAAAGTGCAAGGTCCTGGTCTTGATAGCGATAAGTGACCGCCTTGGCGGGCCAAAGCGGCGCGTTCTGGGCAGACCTTTGCGCATCCAGCATGAACGCGCTGCTCACCATATAGCCAAGCGGCAGGAAAAATGCCATCAGCACAAAGGTGGCAAAGAGGGTGATCGTGGAGACAGTAATGAGTTTGCGCAGTTCTCTCGATAGAACCGGCATCGAACGGTCGACCGTTGACCTGGCTTGTGTCTTGATCATGCTGCCATCCTTCCGTTACGACTCGGCGGCATAGTAAACAAAGCGCTGCCCAAATGCGAAGAGCAGCCCCGTCAGTACCATCACGATGATAAAGAGCACCGATCCCAGCGCCGAGGCATAGCCCATCTCGTTAAAAACAAATCCCTGCCGGTACAGGTGCAGGTTATAGAAAAGCGTGGCACCCTGTGGGTCCCCATTCCGGCTGCCCACCAAAAGTGCGACGACGAAATATTGAAAGGATAGGATCACGCCGATGATGACGTTGTAGAAAATGACGGGCGAAATCATGGGCAGCGTAATGCTGAAGAATCTCCGGACCGGCGTCGCGCCGTCGACAATCGCGGCTTCGTAAAGCTCGGACGGCACGCCCTGGAGTGCTCCCAAAAAGATCAGCATCGCGTTACCCGCTCCCCAGACTCCGATGAGATTGAGCGCAAAGAGCACCCAGTTTGGATCAGTCAGCCACCGGGGTCCCTCCAGTCCAAAGAAACTGATGGCAAGGTTGATCCATCCGGTCTGGGCATTCAAGACGCCTTGAAACACCATGACCGCTGCCACGACCGGGATGATGTAGGGCATATAGAACAGGGTGCGAAAGACGTTGGCTCCCAGCAAGCTTTTTGAATTCACCAGGACGGCAAACAGCAAGGGTACAACCAGACCGATCGGCACCGCGATGAGCGCGAATTTGATGGTGACGCCGAGGGATTGGAATGTCAATGGGTCCGCCAGCATTCGAGCGTAATTGTTCATTCCAATGAACTTGACCGCGTCGGGCTGGACGGGATTATAGTCCGTCAGGGAAAAACCGAATGTCGAAAGGATCGGCAAGAGTTGGAAGGCGAGAAAACCGATAAACCAGGGTGAGAGGAATATCAATCCCCAGGTTATTTCGCGGCGGGTCCCTACCGACGTTGCCGGCTTGGCGCGGGCGACCGCGGATGCCTTGATGGGTGGATTGGCAACGGCCATCGGTTACCTCCTTGTGGTCATGTCATCCTCGCGCCGCCCGGCGCTCGAGCGGCGCGAGGAGGAGAGACTGCCCGACAAGCGAGCCGTTTACTTTTTTACTTCCTTGAACACGGCATCCAGAGCCGCCTGGAGTTTGTCGATTTCACTGTCCATATTCAGGCCGGGTTGCGTGTCCATCGTCGTGCGGAATTTTCCGAACAAGTCGTTGGCTTTGGTCAGGTTGGGTAACCAGGCCTCGTGGTTCGGAATGTCCGGGTACTTTATCATTTCCTGTGCCACGCTCCAATCGATCTTGTTCGGAGCGGTGCGTGCGTCAAGGTTCGCGAAAAAGCCGGGGCGATCTTCCGGGATAGCGGGCATGCCGCCGTAGATGTCGTAGAGGTCTTTGGAGACGACCATCTGGCTCAACACCTTGAAGGCCGCTTTCTGGTTCTTGCTCCCCTTCATGATCGCGAACGTGTCGCCGTGGAGCTTGGCCGTGATCTTGCCGTTGACCGTGGGCAGGACCGCAATGTCCCACTTCATCTTCTTCATGTCGAAGCAGCAGGTGTACCAGGTGTGCACGGGGGCCATGGCGATGTTGCCCGAGGAGAACGGATTTCCCTTGGCCAACAGATCACTTTGCTGATAATCATTGTTGGGCTCGATGTTCAATTTCCAGACACTGTCATAGTACCACTTCCACGCCGCGCGCCAGTTGTCCGGGATCTTGGCGGTGTACATGTCTTTGGGATCGTACGGCAGCCCGCCGCCGAACAACACGGCGATGCCGCGCGCATCCGTATACTGGATGTGCAAGCCAAACTGCTTGACATTCTTGGGATCGAACTTGGCGTTGGTCGCGTCGTTGCCATTTTTGTCCACGGTCAATTTCTGGGCCAAATCGTCGAGCGTATCCAGGGTCCAATCTTTGCCTTGATACTTTTCGCCGACTTTGTGGGGCGGGTAAGGCAACTTGGCTTCGTCAAACAGGTCCTTGTT
>JBLMXX010000038.1:0-9212 GCA_050257995.1 Acidobacteriota bacterium
GCGTGGGACAGAAGGTCCTGTCGAAACCGCACTCGGCGCGTTGGAAATAACTTTGATAGTCGCGAGCACATCGCCCTTGTTCACAGAGGTTCCCACATCGGCGCGGAGATCGCTGATCTGCCCGGAAGCGGGGGCGGCGACGCGTACGAACGACCCGGTGACGCTCGCATCGCTCGTGTTGAAGAAATCGTACGTGGGTTGGTACCAGTAGCGATAGGCCAGCACCCCGAGCAGCCCCAGGACGACGATCACCCCGACTAAGAAGACTCGACGGAATTTCTGCATAGTATCCTCAAATCACAAGAATTTATTTTCCAGTATTGATTTCCACCGCGGCACTCAAACCTGGCGTAATGAGCGCATCGGTCCCGTCCACGTCAATCGTGACCGGTAGACTGATGATGCCCGCGGTGGTGGTCGCCTGCAAGCCAATCCTGCTGATATGTCCCGTGAACATTTTGCCCGCCAGCGCGTCGGCGGTGATGATCGCCGTTTGACCCGGCTTGAGTTGTGCCAGTGTGTTTTCGTCCACGCCGATCTGCACCTGCATTCGCGATAAATCGGCGAGCGTTACCATGGGCGCGTTCGGCGCGGCGGATTCCGCCAGGTGCGGACCAAGCCACACGACCGTGCCGTCGAACGGCGCGACGATTTTCGCGTTCGCGATATTTTGCTTCGCGAGGTCGAGTGCCGCTTGCGTCTGCGCGACCGCGGCTTGCATGCTTTTGACATCGTTCGGGCTGGGATTCGTCAGGCGATTCAGTTGCGCCTGCGACTGCTCGACGAGCGCCTGCGCCTGTTTCAATTGAGCGTCACTCGGACTGGTGCGCGCGTTGTATGCCGCTTGCGCCTTGAGAAAAGCGTTCGATGCCTGTTGGAGCGCAAGCGCTTGCGGTAACATTCCGATATACGGATTGCTGGCACCGCCCGCGCGATCATATGCGGCTTGCGCCTGATTGAGTGCGGCCTGCGCATTGTCCACGTCGGCCTTTGCCATCAGTAGATCATTCACCGTCGGCGTTTTCAATTGCAAGAGCGCGGCCTGTACGGCAGCGACTTGCGCCTGCGCCGCGGCCACATCGGAGGACGATGGGTTCTTCAGTTGGTCGAGACGCGCTTGCGCGGTGTCGAGCGCGGCTTGCGCCTGCGCGACCTGCAAGTCGAGCATCGTGGTATCGAGCGAGACGAGCACGTCGCCCGCGTGAACGGCATCGCCTTCCTTGACGTTGATCGTTTTCACCCGACCTGCCATCTGAAACGCGAGCGATGCCTGGTTCGCGGAAGCCATGGTTCCGATTGCCCGGACACCCGTTGCGGCCGCGTTGGTCATAATCCCCGCGTTTTGCGGCGGGGCGGCGATCTGGGATGCAACGGGACGAGACGGCGGGATCGGCGCCGCCGTCGTTGGGCCGCTGAAAGCGATAACGATCGCTACAAATCCCGCGACGACGAGCAAGGCAAGTAAGATGCGAAGAGTTAATGATTTCATGTAAATCCTCTGTTAACCTACCATTTCTTCAGAGTTCAGTTTTCCGTATTCAGGCAACGCGACCGCCTCAGCAGGGACCCGCCCGCGGAACTGGCTGTTATACAGGTCGGCATAAAAGCCCCTTTGCGCCAGCAATTCCTCGTGCGTGCCTTGCTCGATGATGGCGCCGTGATTCATCACCAGGATCAAATCCGCGTCGCGGATCGTCGAGAGGCGGTGGGCAATCACAAAACTCGTTCTGCCCTTCATCAATTTGCTCATCGCCTCTTGAATCAGGAGTTCGGTCCGGGTATCGACGCTGCTCGTCGCCTCATCCAGAATCAGGATCTGAGGATCGGCCAGGAACGCGCGGGCGATGGTGAGCAACTGCTTCTGACCCTGAGATATATTGGTCGCCTCCTCATTGAGAACCGTGTTATAGCCCTCCGGCAGCGTCCGGATAAAGTGGTCGGCATAAGCCGCTTTGGACGCATTCACGATCTCTTCCTCGGTGACGGTGTCCCGCCCATAGGCAATATTATCTCGGAGGGTCCCGTGGAAGAGCCAGGTATCCTGCAGGACCATGCCGAACATGCAGCGCAAGTCACCCCGTTTCAGTTTCGTGATATCGACGCCGTCAACCAAGATCATGCCGCTATTGACTTCGTAAAAGCGCATCAGCAGATTAACGAGCGTGGTCTTGCCGGCGCCGGTCGGACCCACGATCGCGACCATCTGGCCCGGCTTGGCCTCGATATTCAGGTCTTGCATCAGGATCTTGTCCTGGCTGTAACCGAACTTGACGTGCTGGAACACGACGGCTCCCTGGGAGACTTGGATCGGTGCTGACACTGCCACCTCGGGCACCTGTTCCTGTTCATCCAATAGCTCAAAGACCCGCTCCGCCGAGGCAATGGCAGATTGGATCACGTTCGCAATGTTGGCGAGCTGAGTGATCGGCTGGGTAAACTGGTTGGAATACTGGATAAATGCCTGGACGTCCCCTAGCGAGATCGTATTCTGGGCCGCCATCGTTCCGCCGACCACCGCCACCAGGACGTAGCCGAGATTGCCGACAAAACGCATGAGCGGCATAATGATGCCGGAAACGAATTGTGCCTTCCATCCGGCCTCGCGGAGCTGGCTATTCAGCTCGTCGAATTCGGCGATCGCTTTGCCCTCATGCCCAAAGGCTTTGACAATCTTGTGACCGGTATACATCTCTTCGACATGGCCGTTGAGTTCGCCCAGCGATCTTTGCTGATTCCGAAAGTATTCCTGTGACCGCTTTGCAATGCCGGCAATGACAAACACACTCAAAGGAAGCGTCGCCAGAACGATGAGGGTCAATAACCAACTGATGGAAAGCATCATCACCAGCACGCCCAGGAGGGTGAGGGTCGAGGTGATCAACTGCATCAGGCTCTGTTGAAGCGTAAAGCCGATGTTGTCCATGTCATTGACGGCGCGGCTGAGAATTTCTCCATGAGTGCGCCCGTCAAAGTATTTGAGTGGCAGCCGGGAAAGCTTCTGATCCACCTCCTGGCGCAGTTTGTAGACCGTCCGCTGGGACACACCGGCCATCAGATACTGTTGTATGAATATGAAAATCGCGCTGATCACATACAACACGAGCAAGATTAAGATGATCCTCCCGATATAGGCAAAATCAATGCCGGGGAGCGGTGACAACTGCAGGGGTAGCGACGGGTTTTGCGCCAATTGTTGCCGGATGGATTGGTTGTTGGCCTGGACCATGAACCGGTCAATCAGATTATTGAATAACCTTGTCGTGGCCAATCCCAGGATTTTCGGGCCGACGATGCTAAAGATCGTCCCAAAGATGGCGGCGACAAGCACAACGAACAGGTTGACTTTTTCAGGCACAAAGTAGAGCAGCAGTCGTTTTAGAGTGCCTGAAAAGTTCTTGGCTTTCTCGGTGGGCCGGCCCATCGCCCCCATGGGGCCGCGGCCGCCCATGGGACCACCCCCCATGGGACCACCCCCCGGTCCACCTCGGCTCATTCGGCTTCTTGCGTTACCGTTGGCGCTCATGCTGTTTCTTCCGCCATTTCCGTGGCTGTTAGCTGCGAGGATACGATTCCACTATAGACCGGGCAGGTTTTCATCAGCTCGCGGTGGGTACCGATACCGGCCGTGCGACCTTCATCCAGGACAATGATCTGATCCGCATCCATGACGGTGCTCACCCGCTGGGCGACGATCAATACCGTAGCATCGCGGGTCTCTCCCTTGAGTGCCGTGCGCAACTTGGCATCCGTCTTAAAGTCCAGCGCCGAGAAGGTATCGTCAAAGACATAGATTTCGGGTTTCCGGACCAGGGCTCGGGCGATGGAGAGACGCTGCATCTGTCCACCCGAGACATTGGTCCCTCCCTGAGCGATCTGGGAATCAAAACCATCCTGCATCTTGGTGATAAATTCGCTGGCCTGGGCGATCTCGGCGGCATGCCGGATTTCTTCGTCGGCGGCATCTTCTTTGCCATAGCGCAGATTTTCTTTGACCGTCCCCGAAAACAGCACAGCCTTTTGGGGCACAAATCCGATCTTGGCGCGCAAATGCTCCTGCGACATCTCACGTGTCTCCACCCCGTCGACGAGGATGCGGCCGCTCTCGACATCGTAAAAACGCGGGATCAGGTTGACGAGCGTCGATTTACCTGCGCCCGTGCCTCCAATGATCGCGGTGACCTTGCCAGGTTGGGCGCAAAAGGTAATATTGGAGAGGGCAGGCGTTTCCGCACCCTGATAGCTAAAGGTCACGTCCTGAAATTCCACGGACCCGCGCAGGCGGGTGGCTTTCTTCATTTCTTGGGGATCGGTGATTTCGGGCTCCATTTCCAGCACCTCGTTGATGCGGGTGGCGGAAGCTTCAGCCCGCGGGATCATGATAAACATCAATGCCACCATCAGCAGCGAAAACAGAATCTGGATCGCGTACTGCATAAAGGCGAACATCGCGCCGATCTGCAGATGGCCACTGGCGACGCGTTCACTGCCGAACCAGACAATCGCCACTGTGGAGAGGTTGATCATCAGCATCATTACCGGCATCATCGTGGCGACCAACTGGTTTACTCTGATCGCGATATCCGTGACATCCCGGTTGGCGTTGTCAAAACGCTCTTCCTCGTGTTGGATACGATTAAAGGCCCGGATGACCCGAACGCCGGTCAGGTTCTCGTCGAGAATGAGGTTCAGTTTATCCAGTTTCACCTGCATGGCGGTGAATAATGGGACCGCTTTGATCAGCAGGACAACAATGACCCCAACCAGTATCGGCATGATCGCGACCAGGATCCAGGACATCCAAACATCCTGTCTCAAGGCCATAATGATCCCGACGACGAGTGTGATCGGGGCGGTGATTAAGAAGCTGAGCGACATCACCATCAACTGCTGGATTTGCGTGGTATCGTTCGTGGTGCGGGTGATGAGCGATGCCGTACTGACGGTATCGAACTCGTGCAGCGAAAAAAGTTGGACCTTTCGGAAAATCTCCCCGCGGAGCGTTTGGGACATGCCGGTCGCGACCCGGGAGGAGAAAAAAACGCCGACCACGGTGCACAGGGTGCCTCCAATCGCCACCAGCACCATGATGCCGCCCGTTTTCCGAATGTAGCCCGTATTGAATCTCGCAATGCCGTTATTCACGATATCGGACATCAAGTTCGGCAAATAGAGGTTCGCTGCGGATTGGGCGACTGCCAGCACCGCGATAATCACCAGTAGAGACTGGTAGGGTTTTAGGAACCGCAATAGTTTAATCATACTTTTCCTGACAAGCTCTGGGCGAGCCGCGTCAAAAGCTCCAGCAAGGTCGCACGTTCTTGAGCCCCGAGCGCGGCGAAGCATTTGGTGATCTGGCGTAATTGCGTGCCTAACTTGGATTTGAGGGTCTTGCGTCCCTGGGGCGTGAGGCGGATAACGAACTTGCGGTGATCTGTGCCGTGCAACTCGCGGCTAATCAGCCCTTCCTCTTCCAGGCTGGCGAGGAGTTCGCTCACGGTGTTGCGTGGAATTCCCTGCACGTCGCTCAACTCGGAAGGTTGCAAGCCGTCGCCGGTACCATAGGATTCGTCGCCCTGCAACGCCAAGAGGAGTTGGAATTGGGGCCACGACAATCCGGCGATTTCCAGCTGCCTCTCGGCAGATCGAGTCAGCAAGTGATCGACCCTGCGCACTTGCCTGAATAGCAAGACACTCGTCGGATCGGCCTCCGGATCGACACGCCGAACGAAATCCAAAAATTGAGCACGTCTTTGGTCTTTGGTACGGGTGGATGTAGACGTTGAGGTTGACATCGGTTGATTCCTATTTGAACTATTCGTCGACGAATTATACCCAATTGAATCAAATTGTCAAGCCAGAGCACAACCGATGCTAAGAAATGGACCACGAGGCAGGTGCAGTCGCACTTGCCCGGCGTGACGAATTGCGCTATTATGGCGGGCGATGACCCCCCTACAGCAGCAATATAACCGCATCAAGAAACAATTCCCCGACACGGTCGTCTTCTTCCGCCTCGGCGACTTTTACGAGACCTTCAACGACGACGCCAAGATCGTCTCCTCCGTCTGCAACATTGTCCTGACCGGTCGTGAGATGGGCACCGGCAACCGCGTCCCCCTGGCGGGTGTGCCCTACCATGCTGTCAACACCTATCTCGCCAAATTGATTCAAGCGGGTCACAAAGTCGCCATCGTCGAGCAGACGAGCGAGGACGCTGCCAAAGGGCTCATGACGCGCGAGGTGGTCCGCGTTGTGACGCCGGGAACGGTGGTGGAGCCGGGTCTGCTGGAGGAAAAGCGGAACAACTATCTCGCCGCGATTGCCGTCGAAAGGGACCGCGCCGGCATTGCCTACGCCGATATTACGACGGGCGTTTTCGCCGCCACGGAACTCGGCGCGGGCGATCTCCGGCAAGAACTGGACCGTTTGCATCCCGCCGAGGTCCTGCAAGACGAAGACGTAAAATTGGAACTGGGGAGTTTCGCGCCGTTGGTGTCCAATTTCCGCCCGCCCGATTTCGACTCGGCGCGGCGGACCCTGCTCCAGCATTTTCAAGTGGCCGCGCTCGACGGCTTTGGGCTTGCTGCGCTCCCTTTGGCAACTCGCGCGGCGGGCACGCTCATCCAATATCTGCAGGACAACCAGAAAGCCGCTCTCGCCCAACTCACCACTCTGCACACGTATTCCACGCAATCCTTTATGACGCTCGACCCCGCGACGCGCCGCAACCTGGAGCTGGTCGCGACGATTCGCGGCGGGAACGTCAAGGGGTCATTGCTGGGTGTGCTGGACGAAACTCGCACGCCGATGGGCGCGCGCCTATTGCGCGAGTGGCTGACCCAGCCGCTGCTCGATTTGCCCGCCCTGAATACCCGGCTGGACCACGTGGCGGCATTTTATGGCGATACCGCGCGCCGTGAGTCGTTCCGCAATGTGCTGAAGGGGATGGGCGACCTGGAGCGATTGACAAACCGCGTGGTGCAGGGCATTGCGACGCCGCGCGACTTGCTCGCCATCCGCGCCAGCCTGGACAGCGTGCCGAAAATTCAGGAATTGGCAATTGGAAATTCAGAATTATCAATTGACCCCTGCCCGGACGTCGTCGACCTTGTCCGCCGCGCCATCTCCCCCAACGCGCCCGCCACCCTCGGCAACATCGGAGTCATTGCCAAAGGGTATTCGGCGGAACTGGACGGCATCGAGTCCGCCTCGCGAAATGCCAAAGACTGGGTGGCGAACCTCGAACGGAAAGAGCGCGAGCGCACTGGAATCAGGTCGCTCAAAGTGGGGTATAACAAGGTCTTTGGCTATTATATCGAAGTGACGAGCGCCAATCTCGCCCAGGTGCCGCCCGAATACATTCGCAAGCAGACGCTCGTCAATGCCGAGCGTTTTATCACGCCAGACCTGAAGGAATACGAAAGTCTCATCCTGAACGCGGACGAACGCATTATCGAGCTACAGACGACCTTGTTCCGCGAGGTCTGTGCGATGGTTGCCGGTATCGCCCCGCGGCTCTTGCGCACCGCACGCGCGATTGCCGAGATCGACGTCCACGCCAATCTAGGCGAGATCGCCGTACGGTACCGCTACGTCCGCCCGGAATTGAACGACGGAGACGACATCCGGATTGTCGCGGGGCGGCATCCGGTGGTCGAATTGGCGCTCAGGGACGAGCCGTTCGTCCCCAACGACGTGGCGTTTTCCTCGAGCGGATCGATCCACATCATTACAGGTCCGAATATGTCGGGCAAGTCCACGTTTCTGCGCCAGGTGGCGCTCATCGTCTTGATGGCGCAAATAGGGTCGTTCGTTCCGGCGGAATCGGCGAGCATCGGGATCGTGGACCGCATCTTTACGCGGATCGGCGCCCAGGACGAAATCGCCGCCGGGCAGTCGACTTTTATGGTGGAGATGGTTGAGACCGCGAATATCCTCACGCACAGCACGCGGCGCAGTCTCATCATTCTCGACGAGATCGGACGCGGGACCAGCACCTATGACGGCATCGCGATTGCGCGTGCAATCGTCGAGCACATCCACAACCACCCCCAGTTGGGCGCGAAAACGCTTTTCGCGACGCACTATCACGAATTGATCGAACTGGAAAAGTATTTGCCCAGGGTCTGCAATTACAATGTGGCCGTGCTAGAACAGCAGGGACGCGTCGTCTTTTTGCACAAGATCGTGCGCGGCGGGGCGGACCGCTCTTACGGCATTCACGTCGCGCAACTGGCGGGCATCCCCAAAGCGGTGGTGCATCGCGCCGAAGAAGTGTTGAAGGAATTGGAGAGCCGGCGCGAGGTGAACGGACGCGGAATATCGGGCACCCAACTTCCTCTCTTTGTAGAAGACGACGAATTGCGCAAGGAACTGGTGGAACTGGACGTGCTGTCGCTCTCGCCACTGGAAGCACTGAATAAGCTGTTCGAGCTCGCGGAACGGGCAAAAGGATCCAAGAACGGACCTGCCGGAGAGTGACGACACCGGCAGTCGCCTGTACTTTTTCCAAGAACGCCAAAGATCCAATATTGCAAAATCGGCGCGGGGTATGATATACTCTGTTCTGTACATACCCAAGCAAGGCAAGGAGAAACTATGCAGCGCCGCACGTTCTATCTAATTACCTTGCTCGTCTTTATCGTCCTCGGCCTGCTCGCCTGCGACCTCGGCACGTTGTCCTCCAGCAAGCCCACTGTCATCATTTCTTCTCCGCCGAGCGGGAGCCAGTATAGAGATGGCGAGGACGTGGCCGTTCAATCCACCTCGACCGACTCGACCGGGATCGTGCGCGTTGAGCTATCGGTGGACGGCACCGTGGTCCGCACCGATCCCTCGCCCAGTGCACAGGTCTCTTATCCCCTGATTCAAACCTGGAAGGCGACTCCGGGCACTCACACCATCGCCGTCCGCGCTTTCAACACTGCCAACATCGCCAGTGATCCCGCCGCGGTCTCGATCTCTGTTCTGACCGCCAGCGGAGCGACTCCCCTCCCACCCACAATTATTCCCAATCTTCCGGTCGGCACGCAAGTACCGACCGCCACGCTGCTGCCTCCCGTCGGGGCATCACCGACCTCTACCTCGCCGGCTGTGCCGGGGGCGTGTACCAACTTCGCTCTTTTTGTAGCCGACGTCACGGTCCCGGACGGCACCGCTTTCGCGTCAGGTCAAACCTTTAACAAGATTTGGCGGCTGAGAAACACCGGCAC
>JBLMXX010000039.1:0-2735 GCA_050257995.1 Acidobacteriota bacterium
CCCGCCGAGGCAAATTGAGGGCAGGAGGCCATCTATGTCTTTCGATCCCCCTTCTGACATCGCCTATCGAATGCTGCGACTGGAGCAGCAGTTAGATTCCTATCAACGCCTGCATGCCGAAGAGCTGGAGCAGATACGCCGCGCCCTTTCAGAGCTCAAAGACCAGGTCCTGGCACTCGCCGCGGCAAAAGAACAACAGGCGGCGCGAGGCGAGACCGCACCGCAAAGCGATTCTCCATAACCTTTCCGATCTTCGCGGCGACATCTGCACAGCATCTCGTGTCAGTTAGTGCGGTGTTGTCCAAACCGCTGCGCTTCCACAGGTGCTTGCGAAGGCAAGCCTGCTTTCAATGCTGCCCCGCGTGAATCATTCGCAAGCCGCACCCGCCTGGGAAGGCAATACCAAAAGGGGGTCTCGGTCCCAAGTATGACCGGTAGGGTCGGGACCTCCTTTACTTTGAGGAGATTTGCTTATGGCACTCGTCAATCCAATTGTCCAGCGCTGGGTCGAAGATGCCCGGCGCGATCCCGAAGCATTCTGGGGCAAAGCCGCGGACGACTTGCCGTGGTTTCGCAAGTATGACCGCGTCTTTGAGTGGAATTACCCGACCTTTAAATGGTTTGTCGGGGGACAGACCAACCTGGCATACAACGCGCTGGATCATCACGTCAAGCGCGGCTGGGGCGGTCATACTGCTCTGGTATACGTCAACGAGCGCGGTGAGCGCCGCATTTTCACCTATGCACAGCTGCGCCATCAGGTCGAGCGAGCCGCGGCAGCATTGCGCGGGATGGGCATTCAGAAAGGCGACCGCATCACCCTCTATATGCCGACCTGCCCCGAAGCCATTATCATGATGCTCGCCGCCGTGCGCATCGGCGCGATCCATTCCGTCGTCTTTGCGGGATTCGGCGCCAAAGCGCTGGCGGACCGTGTACAGGCGAGCGGGTCGCGCCTGGTTTTTACCGCCGATGTGACGTATCGCAAAGGCAAGGACGTCAATCTCAAAGCCATCGTGGACGAAGCGATGCCGAATGCGGGCAGCGGCGTTGAAAAGGTCATCGTCCTCAACCGCGCGAACGGCGGCACGCCGATGCTCGCGGGACGCGACATCACGTGGGAAGATTTCTTGAGCCATGCAGCCGGTCATCACGGCGCCCACGTTCCCATGGAAGCCAACGAGCCCGCTTTCATCCTCGCTACCTCCGGGACCACCGCGAAACCCAAGCTCGCCATCCACACGCACGGCGGTTACCAGGTCCATATCCACAGCATGGGCAAGTGGGTGTTTGGATTGAAACCCACGGACGTGTGGTGGTCGACCTCGGATATCGGTTGGGTCGTCGGTCACAGTTACATCGTCTACGCGCCGCTCCTGGCGGGCGCGACGACCATCGCGTTTGAAGGCGCCCTGGATTACCCCAAGCCCGAAACGCACTGGACGACCCTCATCGAGGAATTCCGCGTGAGCGGCATCTTTACGTCGCCTACCGCCGTCCGCCTGCTGATGCGGTATGGCGACGAGCCCTTGAGCAAGGTAGACCACGATTATCTCGAGCGTGTTTTCTGCGCCGGCGAAGTGCTGAATGCCCCCGCGTGGGAATGGCTCCAGAAGAAAATCCTCAAAGACAAGATTCCCGTCATCGACCACATGTGGCAGACCGAAACCGGCGGTCCCATCTTTGGCAATCCGTACGGGCTGGGCATGCTGCCCATCAAGCCCGGCTCGGCGACCATCCCCTTGCCCGGCATCGAGGCGATGGTCGTGGGACCGGAAGGACAGCCGTGCGCGCCGAACGAAAAAGGCATCATGGTCATCCAGCGCCCATTCCCCGGTCTCACGCCCGCTCTCTGGGGCGAGCCGGAACGGTACGGCAAGGACTATTGGGAGAGAATGCCCGGCGTCTATTACACCGGCGATTCCGCACACATTGACGAGGATGGGTACGTCTGGTTTGCGGGGCGCGCCGACGAGATCATCAAGATCGCCGGTCACCGCATCGGGACTATCGAAGTGGAAACCGCCATCCTGATGCACCCTGCCGCCGCCGAAGCCGGCGTGATCGGTCGCCCGGACGAGGTACGCGGTGAAGTGATCTCCGCCTTTGTGCTCCTCAAGCAGGGGTTCAAGCCCTCCGAACAGATGAAAAAGGAACTGCTGGATACGGTCCGCCACGAATTGGGTCCGATCGCCGTCATCGGCGAATTGAATTTCGTCAACATGCTCCCCAAGACTCGCAGCGGCAAGATCATGCGCCGCGTGCTCAAAGCCGTTATCCTCGACCGCGATCCCGGCGACATTACGACCATCGAGGACGAGGGTTCGGTCGAAGAAGCGCGCCACGCGTGGCAGGAGATGAAAGAGGAGATGGCAGCGCAGCTGGCACCGGGCGCGTAAGACCCTTTACCACCCTATAGAAGATAACACACCAAAACCCCCGGGACCATCGCGCTGCCGGGGGTTTGAAATTTGTGTGGGGCGAGGGGGCTTGATTTGTCGAGGAGTAGGAATTGGGCTATATTAAGGACGAGTTTACAGGGAAGCGTGGCACGCTACCCAATATATCTTTAAAGTCATAATGCAAATAAAAAAGATCCACGTCGCCGGCGTCGTGCAGGGCGTCGGCTTTCGCCCGTTTGTGTTCCAGGTCGCGACCCGGCTCCAGTTGCGCGGCTGGGTCGCGAATACCTCTTCCGGCGTGGACATCGAGCTTGAAGGAGAGCCCGCCGGGCT
>JBLMXX010000040.1:0-4489 GCA_050257995.1 Acidobacteriota bacterium
GGGCATGGGATTCTTCCCAAGACGCCGCCAGAGAACGTGACCGTATTGATTAAGACAGTACATAATTATCCCATGGCTGCAAGGACATAACTCATGGAAAAGACCGCCGTTCTCCTAATGGCATACGGCACACCCCGCTCCCCGGAAGAAATCGAGCCCTACTATACCGACATCCGTGGCGGGCGCAAGCCCACGTCGGAGAATCTACGGGAACTAATAGGACGCTATCAGCGCATCGGGGGAAAAACTCCCCTGCTGGAGATCACGCGCTCACAAGTTAATGCTCTCCAGGCAATGCTAGGAGACGAATACAAAGTCTACATCGGAATGAAGCACTGGCACCCGTACCTCGCACAAGCCGTCGAGGAAATCGCACAAGACGGGCTGCACCGCGCTATCGCCGTGGCACTCGCTCCCCATTATTCGCGTTTTAGCATTGACGGCTATATCGAGCGCGTGACGGATGCGATCCAAAAATCAAAAACGCCTCTCCAAGTGACGTTTGTCCGGAGTTGGAACGTCCATCCTCTGTTCCTTAGTGCCGTGGCGGAGAAGATGGAAGCACAGCGGAAAGCGTTCGGGGATTCTTGGGATCAAATCAACGTGGTCTTTTCTGCCCACAGCCTGCCGGAGCGGATCCTGGCGTCAAACGATCCGTATCCACAGGAACTAAAAGAAACGTGCGAGGGAATCGCCACCCGGATCGGGCTTGGACAGTGGAGGTTCGCCTACCAAAGTGCCGGGCGTACAGGTGAAAAGTGGCTTGGGCCTGAAATTCTCGAAACGCTCGACGAAATTGCAGAAGCGAACGGCTGCAATGGTTCTGCAGAAACAGAAACAAAAACGGGAGCGAACTGCCGCGTCCTAATCGCTCCCATTGGGTTTGTCGCAGATCACCTCGAAGTGCTATACGATATTGACGTCGAATGCGCCGAGCGGGCGCGGGCACTGGGGATTGAAATGCGCCGCATCGAATCGCCGAATGCCAATCCTCAATTCATTGCGGCGCTCGCCGCGATTGTCCGAGAGAATATGTCGTTATAGGGGCGAAGCATTGTGAGCCGTCATTGCCCCGGTTTCTTCGTCCAGTGGAGATCGCCCCAATCGCCCTTTTTGACGTATACGATCCCCAGGTTATAGACCTGTGCGACGTAGCTGTCCCCGCCAAAAGTAAGTTCAAATTCGTCGGTCTGCGGATAGCCAAGGTTTTTCGTTTGCGCGTACCGGTAGAGCGCGGCATCCGTGTTGATTGGCATCCACGTGTATTTTTGAGCGGCAACCACCACGGCCTGATCCAGCGTTTGTGATGGATCTGACCCTCCTCCGGACCGCGGCCCAAATGTCAGCAAAAAGTTCACATGATGATGTTCAGGCAAGCCCATGCCTCTGACCACATCGCTTTTGCTCTGGTCCTCGATAAAGGCAAAGTACGGACCGTTCAGAAGGTGAATGTCGAGGTTCGCGTAAATCGGCACATTTGCCTGACCGCTGACGTTCGTAACGACCCTGGTGGGAGGATCTTGCGAGGGATCACGCCCGACCCAGTCTACAACGCAAATAACATTGGGCACGGGCTTGCCAGAAACATCCAGGACAGTGAAGAGGATAATGTGGTTGCCCCCTGATTGGGTCTCATCCTGATACTCCGCGGACTGCAAAACCCAGGCCGCGCCAGGCGTCTCAACGCGAGAAATACCGAGAGTAGAAAGACGCGGATCGAATTGCACTGTGCCTCCTTCGCTCGATGGAGAAATTCAAAGTCTTGACTTTGACTTCTAGGTTGATTTTCCAAATACCTCTCGATGTACGGTCACTCGCTCCAACCGGTCCATAACCACATCTACCCCAATCCCAGGCCCTCTCGGAACGTGCATCGTGCCATCCTTCTCTATGACAAACGCCGGCTCGACAAGATCTTCAGTATAGTAACGTTTACTCGCCGAGATATCGCCGGGGAGGCTGAAGTTGGGGAGTGAAGCCAACGCCACATTTCCAGCGCGTCCTATCCCAGACTCTAGCATTCCACCATGCCAGACCGGCACCCCACTCGCAGCACAATGGTCATGGATCTTGATAGATTCTGCATAACCGCCCACGCGCCCCGGTTTGATATTGATAATCCGGCAACTGCGGAGTTCGAGGGCAGCCTGAGCATCTGCAAGGGAGTGAATACTCTCGTCGAGGCAGATGGGCGTCTTGAGTTTCCGCTGGAGCTTGGAATGATCGTAGATATCGTCATAGCCAAGTGGCTGCTCGATCAGAAGCAGGTTATACTCATCCATTGCTCTGAAGAGATCTGCGTCTTCAAGCCGGTACGCGGAATTGGCATCCACTTGCAATAGAATGTTGGGGAATTCCTTGCGTACAGCGCTGACCATGCCCAGGTCTCGCCCCGGTGCAATTTTGATTTTAATGCGCGTGTATCCTTCACTGAGGTAACCCGCCACCTTGGTGACCAATTCGGCGGGAGAGGACTGCAGACCCACGCTCACGCCCACGGCAATGCGCTCGCGGGTCCCTCCCAACAATTTGGAAAGAGAAACTCTTTTCGATTTCGCAAACAGGTCCCACAGCGCAAATTCTAGCCCTGCCTTTGCCATATTGTGACCGCGCACTCGCTCGCCGCGCGAGATCGCGTCCTCCACGCTTGCAATGTCCTGATGAAGCACCCCCGGAATGGCATAGTCGCGGAGAATGTGCCACGCCGTCTGGTTCGTCTCGTAGGAATAAAACGGGTCAGCCGATGCCACGCACTCACCCCATCCCGTCACGCCGCCTGCGTCTACGCGGACGATGATGTGTTCTTCATCTCTCTCGACCCCGAAGGAAGTCTCAAAAGGTGCGACCAAATGCATTTTGATGTGGCGCAATTCAATTCGCTCGATTTTCATGAATTCTCCTTCCCTCCCTCTCTCGCCCCTTGAAGGACAGGGCTGGGACGGGGTTCACGCGCCGAATTTGGTCAGCCGCAGAGCGTTCGCGAGCGCGATTGGCATCAGGTCCTTGGACGGTAAACGACCAAGGCTGCCGCGCGCACACGCCCGTTCGCCATACTCGCCAAGGTTATCAGGGCGGCAGTATTTCGAATATAGCATGACAGGCACCGGGTGCCAACTGTGCGATTTGAGCAAGGAGGGTGTCGAGTGATCTCCTCCGACGATGACCACATCCGGCTTGAGCGCCATGAGACGCGGCAACTGTGAGTCCAACTCCTCGATGACATGTACCTTGCGGTCAAAATCTCCGTCTTCTCCCGCAGAATCGGTCTTTTTGACATGCAGGTAGAAAAAGTCAAAGTCGTTCCAGTTCTGTTCCAGGACTGTAAATTCATCTGCGATTGCTTCACCCGGCACCTTGAGCGTCTTCATCCCGAGCAGTTTTGCGAGCCCACGGTACATGGGATAGACCGCAATCGCCGCCGCATACAGTCCAAATACATCCTTGAAAGTCGGCATGGCGGGATGCTTGGCAAAGCCGCGGAGGAGAATCATGTTCGCCGGGTGCTTGTCCGAAAGGAGTCTACGCGCCTGGGCAACAAATTCATTCGCTAATTGTGCCGATCTCTCCGAGTCGTGCCTGGTGGCGTGAACCGGCAGTGCCGGAACGCCCAATCGCTGCGGATCGGTCTCGCTCAGCCCATCGCCCAAGCCTTCGCCGCGCATGACGAGCACAAAACGATAATCCTTTACGGTTTCGACAAATAATTCGACGCCAGGCAGATGGATCGCCCGCAAGTCTTGCGCCAATTGCTGATTCAATTCGGTCGGGATGCGTCCAGCGCGGCGGTCCGTAAGATTGCCCGCGGCATCCACTGAGCAAAAGTTGCCGCGTGCCGCTACGTCATTGGAACCGAGCTCAAAATCAATTCCGAGTGCTTCGAGCACTCCGCGCCCGATCTCGTATTGCATGGGATCGTATCCAAATATGCCGAGGTGTCCGGGGCCGCTACCAGGCGTGATACCGGGGCCGACCGGATCCGCAAGTCCCAGAACCGACTGCTCCGCCAACGCGTCCAGGTTCGGTTTGCGTGCGGATTCCAGTTCCGTCTTTCCCCCCGGCGCCACAGGTAATCCGCCAAGTCCGTCCATGACGACGATTGCAATCTTGCTTTGTCCGGGAACGACAAGTTCCTGAAGCGCTTTGAAATCCATTTCCTTTCCTCCAAGGTGACAGCCGTGTCGCGCCATATCTTACCATCGGGCGCGCGAGATGTCAAAAGGGCACCTGTCAAGCCATTAGGAAATGTTACCCGCGGGGTATCATCGCGACATTTGAGAATGTTACCGATGGTTTTTTGTAACATGCGGCTTTTGTTTCGGATTGCTCAGGTCCCACAGCCGTTCGAGCTGGCGCTCAATGTGGGCGGCCAGTTCAAAGGGGTCACAGTGGGACCGTAGCTGCTGGAGCGCCTTGATCTTGGTCGCGTCTCCGTGCTGCGAGGTGATCAAGCGGTCCAGGGGCGTCTGGGGCGTATCATGATGAATCTGTT
>JBLMXX010000041.1:0-5483 GCA_050257995.1 Acidobacteriota bacterium
CGCAGCAAGCGAGCGATGCACCTGTTAGACTTGGTTGATATGACGGAGCACGCGCGCAAACTACCCTCTGCGGTCTCCGGCGGGCAGCAGCAGCGCGTCGCCATTGCGCGTGCGCTCGCCAATGACCCGCCCATCTTGATCGCGGACGAGCCGACCGGGAACCTGGATAGCAAGACCGCCGATTCCGTCTTTGAGCTATTCGAAGACCTGGTCGGCAAGGGCAAGACGATCTTGATGGTGACGCACGATAACGATTTGGCCAAGCGCGTGACCCGTTCGGTCCTTATTTCCGACGGTCAGATCATCGAGCAGTACCTGGCCAAAGCCTTCCCCACGCTGTCCGAGGATAAACTGGTGGAGATCACGCACAAGCTCAATCCCGACGTCTATGCGCCCGGCACGGTAATCCTCAAGGAAGGCACGCCCGCCGACCGCTTTTATCTCATCATGAAAGGCAAGGTGGATGTGCTCATCCGCCAGCCCAACGGCACCCCGATGGTTGTCACCTCGATGGAGCGCGGGCAATACTTTGGCGAGATCGAATTGCTGACCGACCGGCAGAATATCGCCACCATCCGCGCCTCCCTGGATACGGGGGTCGAAGTCGCGGCGCTCGACCGCGAGGTTTTCAAGGAGCTCGTCGGTGATGCGCCACAAGTCCGGCAGCAGATCGAGCGGACGGCTCAGGAGCGTCAGCAGGAAAACATCGCCGCGCGGCAAAAGGAGAGCGGCAATGGGTAGCCCGCGCTGGAGCAAGGTCCTCCGCGATCTGTGGGGGAACAAGGTGCGCACCCTCCTCGTCGCGCTTTCCATCGCGATCGGCGTCTTTGCCGTCGGCGTGGTGAGCCAAACCTTTTCGGCGGTGCAGGACCAGCTCGTCGTGGAATACCCAAAGTCAAATCCGGCGAGCGCGACCCTGTACGTCTCCAATTTTGACGACGAATTGCTGCAAACGGTGCGCCGTCTGGACGGCATTGCGTACGCGGAGGGGCGTACGGTCCTCGGCGTCAAGGTCAAGATCGGTCCGGACCGGTCGCAGCAAATGCTGCTGTTTTGCATTCCCGATTTCAATACTATCAATATCGGCAAAGTCTACCTCGAGAAAACCTTTGACGCGGATCCCCGGATCGGCGCCGAGCGCGGCGTGTGGCCTCCACCGTACCGCGGCGTGCTGATCGAGCGCGCGTCTTTTCTGGTGCCGGGTCTGGTGCCGCCCGGGACCAAGGTGGGTGACCCGATTGAGATCGAGGTGGCGAACGGAAAGCAATACAAGCTGGTGTTTAGCGGGCTGGCGCACGAGCCCGGTCGCATTCCGGCGACGTTTGCCAGCGCGGCGTACGGTTACGTCACGCCCGACACGTTTGAATGGCTGACCGGCTCGCGCCAGATGGACCAGCTGGACATTATCGTCTCGCAAGACCCGCTAAACAAAAAACACATTACCGAGGTCGCCAACCAGGTTCGCGACAAGATCGAGAGCGGCGGACACATCGTCTACTCCGTCCAGATACCAGATCCGGGCAAACATCCGCTGCAAGATATTTTTCAGGGCTTGCTGCTGCTGCTGAGCGCGCTCGGGTACAGTTCTCTCTTGCTCAGCGGGTTCCTCATCGTGAACACCATTTACGCGCTGTTGTCCCAGCAAGTGCGCCAGATCGGGATGATGAAGGCGATCGGGGCGCGCCGCGGGCAGATCATGGGAATGTACCTGGTCATGGTCCTGCTCTATGGGATCATTGCCCTGCTGATCGCCGCGCCGTCCTCGGCTTTTGTGTCGGCGCGTGCCTCCCAGTATCTTGCCGGGTTTATTAACCTGGACGTGACCAACTTTCATATTCTGCCCGGCGTCCTCGTGACCCAGGCGGCGATCGCGATCCTCTTTCCGCTCCTTGCAGCGATCCTGCCCGTGCTGGCGGGGACGCGCGTCTCGGTGCAAGAGGCGATCACGGACTATGGTCTGGGACAGGGCGCGCTCAAAATGAGCCTGTCGGACCGGGCGCTCGAGAAAGTCCGGGGCTTGTCGCGCCCGCTGATGCTTTCGCTGCGCAACACGTTCCGGCGGAAGGGGCGACTGGCGCTGACACTCGCCACGCTGATTATCGGCGGCGCCATTTTCATTTCGGTCTTTAATATTCGCGGCACGATGCTGCTGACGCTGGACGATGCGTTGAACTATTGGAAATTCGACGTACTGATCCCGTTCAACCGGGCGTACGTTTCGGAGCTGATCGAGCAGCAAGTGGCGCAAGTGCCGGGAATCGTCCACAGCGAAGCATGGGGGCTGGCGACCGTGCGGCGCTTGCGCGCGGATGACAGCGAGAGCGCGGACCTCACCTTCTTTGCGCCGCCGCCCGACACGACGATGCTGCAGCCGACGATCATTGAGGGGCGCTGGCTGCTGCCGGATGACGAAAACGCCATCGTCATCAGCAACGGGACCTCCAAAGCGGAGCCGGACCTAAAAGTCGGCGATGAGATCACCCTCAAAAACAACGGCAAGAAATCCCAGTGGCGCATCGTCGGCGTCGCCCGCGTGGTGGGCAACTTTGGAGGCGTGGGCACCGTATATGCCAATTATCCATACTATGCGCGGGTGACGGGCGAAGTGGGGAAGACGACGAGCATCCAGGTCGTGACGGACCGGCATGACGCGGCGTACCAGGACGAGGTTAAAAAAGCCATGGAGGCGCGTCTCAAGGACGCGGGCATTCGCTCCGGCGCAGGCATCACCAGCGGTCAGATCCGGCAGCAGAATGAGCTGTTCTTCAACATCCTCCTCGCGCTGCTCCTCATCATGGCGGTCCTGATGGCATTCGTCGGCGGGCTGGGTTTGATGGGGACGATGACGCTGAACGTCCTCGAGCGGACCCGCGAAATCGGCGTGATGCGCGCCATCGGCGCGACCAACGGCGCGATCCGCCAGATCGTCCTGGTGGAAGGAATATTGATCGGGCTCTTGAGCTGGTTGGTGAGTATTGTGGTCGCGGCGCCGCTGGGGCAGCTGCTCAGCGCCGCGCTGGGCGAGCTGATCTTTCAGATGCCGCTGCACTATAGCATTTCGACCGACGGGATCGTGATCTGGCTCGTCGTCGTTCTCGTGATCTCCACCCTGGCGAGTGTCTTGCCTGCGCAAAACGCCTCGCGGCTGACCGTCCGAGAAGTGCTGGCCTATGAGTAACGTCAACTATGGCTGAGATGGCTGCTTTTTTCCAGGCGAACATCATTCCGATCTATTTCATGTACGGGCTGGTGCATTTCATCACCGGTATTGCCGTCGCGCTCGAAAGCGGGCGCGCCAGCCAACTGCGGCTGTCCCGCGCGCTGCCGTTCCTGGCAGCGTTTGGGCTGACGCAAGGTATTAACGAATGGGTCGAAATGCTCTCCATGATTTCGGCGGAGATCCCCGAAGTCGCCCGAGAGCCCCAATGGGCAGAGTTTATCAAGCTCGGATGGACTGCACTTTCATTCCTGTTCCTCTTCGAGTTCGGGAGACGTCTCCTCATCCAGTTCCTGCCACAGTACAAACGGGTCCTGAGATGGCTTCCGGTCTTTGCGGTCCTTTTGTTCGGCGTTAGTGTTCTGCAAATTCAAGGGCAGAGCGGGATAAGCTTTGATCAGCGATTCGCGCTGGCGGATGTGCTGGTCCATTATTGCATCGGTCTCCCCGCGACTATTGTTGCGGCGCTGGCAATGCTCGAGCAGCGCCGGGTATTCTTGCGTGAAAATATGCCACAGTTCGGCGCCGACCTGGTCGGCGCGGCTCTGGCGCTTGGCTGGTACGCCGTGCTTGACCACATCATCGGAGCCAAGACCTCGTTTCCGCCTTCAGCCATTATCAACAAAGATCTCTTCCTCTCCATCGTCGGCGTGCCGGTCGAATTGCTCCGCACGGCTGTTATCGCCGCGCTCGCTTTCTTCGTCATCCGCATGATGCGCGTGTTCGAGGTTGAGTATGCGCGGCGCCTGGAAGCGGTGAACCGGGCGCGTTTTGCCGCGCAGGAAGAAGCAACGCGTGAGCTCTCCGTCATGTTCGAAACGTGCCGCATCCTTGGCACTTCGCTAAACCTCAATCAATTGCTCGACGACGCTATCACGAAGATTGTCACGCTGCTCGATCCGATGGTAGCAGGGATGATCTACCTGTATGATCCCGGCGAGCGGACGCTGGTGGTGCGCGCGAGCCAAATCCGGGACGAGAAACAAAGACTGGAGCCAACCGAAGTCACGTCTGGAAAACAAGCCGCCCAGCACGCTCTCGAGTCCGGTTCCACCTCTTACGTCACCGACGCGAAAACCGGTACCTCTATCGTGGCGGTTCCGATCTTTTCGCAGGAACAACCCATTGGCGCCCTGTGCCTGGCGCACCGCGCCGCCTTTTCCAATTACCCGGTGATCCAGACTCTGGCACGTCAATTGGGGATTGCGATTGATAACGCGGGATTGTACGCCCAGGTGCAAGAGAAGGAACAGTTGCGCGGCCAACTGCTGGAGCGCTCTGTTTCGGCGCAGGAAGAAGAACGCAAGCGCATCGCGCGCGAGTTGCACGATGAGACCGGGCAAACGCTGACCGCACTGGCCGTGGGACTGGGCGGGGTAGAAGAGACGATTGCCCGAGATCCGGCGCTCGCCAAACGTCAGATCGCCGAGCTGAAACTGCTGACCATGCGTGCAATTGACGACCTTCGCCAGTTCGTGTCCGACCTGCGCCCCTCCCTCTTGGACGACATGGGACTGGTCTCAGCCCTGCGCTGGTATACTCAACAATTCGCCGACCGCCTTAAGATTCGCGTGGACATCGAAGTCATCGGCACCAAGCGGCGCCTGCCCTCCGGCGTAGAGACCGTGGTGTTTCGCGTCGCACAGGAGGGCTTGAACAACGTGGGGCGCCACGCTCACGCGAGCTGCGCTATGATCCGATTAGAGTTCGCCACCGCGTCTGTCATCCTTACGGTCGAGGACAACGGACGCGGGTTTGAGGTCGACCAGGTACTGGGCGGAGGACCGCGCCGACGGGCTTGGGGCTTGCTCGGCGTTCAGGAGCGCGTCGAATTGGTCGGCGGCAAATTCAACCTTGATTCTGCGCCCGGTGAGGGGACGCGCCTGGTGGTGGAGATCCCAATGAATATTAATGGGGAGAAGCCATGAGTTCCCCCGAGTTCCCGTGAGTTTTGTCGAAATGCATTCTCAAGGGCTCGGGAGACTAGGGCTTGGAGGTGGCGGTTGGGAAAAATCAGGATAATGCTGGTCGATGATCACGCGATCGTGCGCGCGGGGCTGAGAATGTTGCTGCAGGCACAGACGGACATGGAGATCGTCGGCGAAGTGGAAGAGGGGCGGGCGGCGCTCGCCAAGGCGAAGGAACTGAATCCCGATATCGTGCTGATGGACATTTCCCTGCCGGATATGGACGGCTTTGAGGTCACGCGCCAGCTCAAGCGGTCGCTTCCGAATATTTCGATTCTCGCCCTCACGATGCACGAGAG